>NZ_LZJE01000267.1:0-22574 GCF_001666865.1 Mycobacterium sp. E136 | reverse complement strand
CGCCATCCCGGCCGGGATCTGGTCGGCCCTGCACGAAGGCAGGATCAGCGACGCGATCGTGCGGGTGGGCAGCCAGTTCGGGGTGTCGATCCCCGACTTCTGGATGGGGATTCTGCTCATCGCGCTGTTCGCCTCGACGCTGCACTGGCTGCCCACGTCGGGGTACCGGCCGTTGTTCGACGACCCGGGCGGGTGGTTGCGCCATCTGGTTTTGCCTGCGCTGACCGTCGGGTTGGTCGCGGGCGCGATCATGACGCGCTACGTTCGCTCGGCCGTGCTCGAGGTCGCCGCGATGGGCTATGTGCGCACCGCGCGATCGAAAGGGCTTGCGCCGCGGGTGGTCACGCTGCGCCACACCGTCCGCAACGCGTTGATCCCGGTGCTGACCATCACCGGCATTCAGCTGGCCACGATCTTGTCGGGGGTCATCGTCGTCGAGGTCGTGTTCGCCTGGCCGGGCCTGGGCCGGCTGGTTTACAACGCCGTGGCCGGACGCGACTACGCGGTCATCCAGGGCACGGTGCTGTTGATTGCGGCGCTCTTCCTGTTGATCAACCTGATCGTGGACGTGCTCTACGCCGTCGTCGACCCGAGGATCCGGCTGTCATGACCGCTCCTGCCAGGGTGTCGTCGCTGCGGCTGCTGATGGCCAACCCGGTCACCGTGGTGAGCACCGGTCTGCTCCTGCTGATCGCGTTCGTCGCCGTCACCGCCGATTGGATTGCGCCGTACGAGATCAACGACGTCGACGTACCCAACGCGTTGCGCCCGCCCAGCGGATCGCACTGGTTCGGCACCGACGAACTGGGTCGCGACGTGTTCTCCCGGGTGTTGGTGGCAACGCAGGCGTCGATGCGGGTTGCGGTCGTCAGCGTGGCGTTCGCCGCGGTCGTCGGCGTAACGGTCGGCCTGGTGTCGGGGTATCGCGGCGGTTGGCTCGACACCGTCTTCATGCGCGTGGTGGACGTGATGTTCGCGTTTCCGGTGCTGCTGCTCGCGCTCGCGGTGGTCGCGATCCTCGGTCCGGGGGTGACCACGACGATCCTGGCGATCGGCATCGTGTACACGCCGATCTTCGCGAGGGTGTCGCGGGCCAGCACGATGAGCGTGCGCGTGGAACCGTTCGTGTCGGTGTCGCGCAGCATGGGCACCGGGCATCTATACATCCTCGGTCGGCACATCCTGCCGAACATCGCGGGGCCGCTGGTGGTGCAGACGTCGCTGTCGTTGGCGTTCGCGATCCTGTCCGAGGCCGCATTGTCGTTCCTGGGATTGGGGATTCAGCCGCCGCAGCCGTCGCTGGGACGGATGATCTTCGATTCGCAGGGCTTCGTGACGATGGCGTGGTGGATGGCGGTCTTCCCGGGTGCCGCGATCTTCGTCGCGGTGCTGGCCTTCAACCTGCTGGGCGACGGTCTGCGCGACGTGCTCGATCCCCGGCAGCGCACGATGATCGAGGCCCGAAGGAAGCAATGAGCGATCCGGTGTTGAGCGTGCGCGACCTGCGGGTGAGCATCGGCCGCCGGGAGATCGTGCACGGCGTCTCGTTCGACGTGCACCGCGGGCAGACGTTGGGCATCGTCGGCGAGTCCGGTTCGGGCAAGTCGATGACCGTACTGGCCGCGACGGGCCTGCTCGACGCTCCCGGCGCGAGCGTCGACGGAACCAGCACGCTGACAACCGAATCCGGCCGTACCCAGCTGGTCGGCGCGTCGGACCGGGTGCTGCGCAGCGTGCACGGCGGTTCGATCGGTTTCGTGTTCCAGGACCCGGGAACGTCGCTGAACCCGCTGTTGACGCTGGAGCGGCAGATCACCGAATCGCTTGAGGCACACCGCCGGATGACGCGGCAGCAGGCGCGTGGCCGCGCGCTCGAACTGCTGGAGGCGGTCGGGCTGCCGGATCCGGAGACGCGGTTGCGCGCGTATCCGCATCAGCTCTCGGGCGGACAGAAGCAGCGCGTGATGATCGCGATCGCGATGGCGTGCGATCCCGCGCTGCTGATCGCCGACGAACCGACGACCGCCCTCGACGTCACCACCCAAGCTCAGATCGTCGACCTGGTCGCCGATCTGCAGCGCGACTTCGGCACCGCGGTGGTCTGGATCAGCCACGACCTCGGCGTGATCGGCCAGGTGGCCGAGGACGTCACGGTGCTGCGCGGCGGCGAGGCGGTCGAACAGGCCTCGATCACAGACGTTTTCGATCGGCCCCGCCATGAGTACACCCGGGAATTGCTCGCCGCGCGCCCACTGGTCGGGCGTCCCGGCCCGCCTCCGGTGCCGGACGCGCCGGTGCTGCTCGACGTAAACGGCCTCGACGTGCGGTTCGAGGTCAGCACACCGGTCGGCAAGTCGACCGTGCACGCCGTCAAGGATCTGTCATTCCAGATCCGGCGGGGCACCACGCTGGGCCTCGTCGGCGAGTCGGGTTCGGGCAAGTCGACCGTGGCGTCCGCGCTCACGGGCCTGGTGCGGCCCGACGCAGGCAGCGCGACGCTCGGCGACTCCGACGTGTTCGGCGTCCGCGGATCGGCGGAGAAGGCGCTGCGCAGGCGCATCGGGCTGGTGTTCCAGGACCCGTTCTCGTCGGTGAATCCGCGGGCCCGCGTCGGTTCGGCGATCGGCGAGCCGCTGATCGTGCACCGGCTCGCGAAGGGCCGCCGCGGCCGCGCAGCCAGAGTCGCCGAACTTCTCGAACTGGTCGGACTGCCAACGTCATTCGCGTCGCGCTATCCGCACGAGCTGTCGGGCGGTGAACGCCAGCGGGTGAGCATCGCCCGCGCCCTGGCCGGTGAGCCCGAGCTGTTGATCCTCGACGAAGCGACCGCGGCGCTCGATGTTTCGGTGCAGGCCAAGGTGCTCGACCTGCTGGCCGGCCTGCAGCGCGAGCTGGGGCTGACCTACCTGTTCATCGCGCACGACCTCGCGATCGTGCAGCAGGTCAGCCACGACGTGTTGGTGATGCGCGACGGCGCGGCGGTCGAGTACCGGCCCGCAGACGAGTTGTTCGCCTCGCCGCAGGACGACTACACCCGTGCACTGTTGGCCGCCGTACCGCCGGAGCGTCCGCGCGTCTCGGCCTGACCGCCGCATGAGATGGTCATGATCATGACTCAACTCAGCGGCAAGGTCGCATTGGTGACGGGCGCCTCGGCGGGACTGGGCGCCGCGGTCGCGCAACTGTTCGCGGAACGGGGTGCCACGGTGTTCGGTATCGCGCGGGACGCCGAACGCATGGCGACGGTGTTCGAGACGGTGCCCGGCGGCCGCTTCGCGTCGGTGGACGTGACGTCGGTGGCGGCGTGTCGCGAGGCCGTCACGCAGTGCGTCGAGGCATTCGGTCGTCTCGACGTCCTCGTGAATGTGGCGGGCTTTCACCAGATGCGGCACACCACCGAGGTGACCGACGACGACTGGGAGCGCGACCTCGCCGTGAACCTGCACGGCCCGTTCTACCTGTGCCGCGCGGCGATTCCGCATCTTCTCGAGAGCGGCGGCAACATCGTCAACGTCTCGTCGATCGCGGGTGTGGAGGGCGAGGTGTACTCGGCCGGATACTGCGCCGCCAAACACGGACTCGTCGGGCTGACCCGGGCGCTGGCCGTCGAGTACACCAAGGAGAAGGTGCGGGTGAACGCGGTGTGCCCCGGCGGCATGCCGACCGCGCAGACCACCGAGTTCTCCGCGCCCGAGAACGCCGACTGGGATCTGATCATGCGGATCGCCTCGCCGCGCGGCTTCATGGACACCGTCGACGTCGCCAAGACCATCGCGTTCCTCGCCAGCGACGACGCGGCGGCGATACACGGTGCGGTGTACCGCGTCGACAACGGCAAGGGTGCGGGCTAGGGCTAGAGCAGTTTGTGCTCGATCACGGTCGTCAGCTGCGGCTTGCGCCAGCCGCCGGTGACCTTCTCGATCCGCACGCCCATCTCGCCGCCGGCGATCTCCAGGGTGCCGATCTGGTTGCGGAAGTGCGGGAGTGAGACGGGTCGCCAACGCAGTCGCGGCTTGGGCACCTTGGTGGTTTTCACCAGCGCCTTGCCGACGGCTTCGACGAAACCGGTGTGGCCGAGCCGCAGGATGACCCGTTCAACGGCGGAGGGTTCCTTGCGCAGCCCCGAGCAGACGACCTGCCACACCTTGGTGCCCAGCCGGGTCGCTTCGTCGGGCATCTCGACCTCCGACACCCAGCAGTGGTGCACGTCGCCGCCGAACAACACCATCGAGTCGGGTGCCGGTCCGCGCTTTCCGCTCGCCACGTCGATCGCGAGATCCTCGAAGCGCCGGTAGCTTTCCTGGAAGCACGCCCAGTGGTCGAGGTTGGCGGTGATGCGGACCTTCTCCCCCAGCCCGGTGAACCATCGCCCCCACGCGCCGTCGCCAACGGCCTCCGACCACGCTTCGATGTGGTGCATCCCGTAGGGCAACAGGATCGGCAGCGAGCTGGCGAACAACAGGTGCTGATAGTTGCCGTCGGCGTTGGCGGTGATCCAGTCCCATTCCTCGTCGGTGGTGATGCGGCGCCGTCCCGGCGCGAGCTGGCGACCGGTGCGGGCGTCGACGACGATCAGCCGCGCCGAGCCGAGATCGCGACACATGCTGAAATGCGATGCGCCATCGTCCTTCTCGGCCATCTGCGCGAGTTCGCGAATCGGTTCGGCGCCCTGCCGCGTCTCGATGACGCGCTGGAACGTCTGGTCCTTGGCCAGCTCGTCGGGTGACATGTTGCCGAGGTGTTGGTAGATCCAGTAGGACATCAGCCCGCCGATGATCCGCGTCTGATACCAGTCGGTCTTGCGCTTCTCGTCGAGCCAGGCCTGCGAGGTGTTCCACTTGTCGTTGATCTCGTGGTCGTCGAACATCATCGACGTCGGAACGGTCGAGAGCATCCACCGTACGACCGGATCGCACCAGGCGTCCCAGTAGCCGATGCAGTACTCCTCGAAATCCTCGAGCACCTCGACGGGACCGTTGGCGTGCACCTCGCGGTCGGCGACCAGATCCTTGATGGTGTCGTTCACCTGATCGGCGTAGAGCTGGTCGCCCATCATCAGCATGGCGTCGGGCCACAGCGCCGACGGCTGACGCAGCATCCGCATCCCGTAGGTGCGCAGCACGTCGATGCCCTTGCCCTTGGGGTGCCACCAGTGCTGGTAGGTGTAGGGCGGATGGTGTGGGGCCGACGCCCGGCAGGATCCGAACAACAGCCGCAGTGAGCCGTCGCGGGGCATCAGCCGGATTCTGGGCGCAGGGAACTCGTAGTTCCTTGGCGGCCAGGCCTTCTCGCCGTCCAGGTGCACCTGGTACGGGTGCTCCCGGTCGGGGTCGAGGTCGGTCACGCAGACGATCGCGAAGTGGTGGCCTTCGACCTCGAAGGTCTCGGCGCGGTGGCCGAGAACCTCGACCTCGCACGCCTTGTCCGTCTCGACCCAGATCGTCGCGTCGGTCTTGCCGACGTGGCGGAGCAGCGGACCCACGCGAACCTGGGGCATCGCCCCATCATGCACCTTTATTGACGGCGGTGTGACGGCGGCGGCGCCTTTCCTGGTGCGCCGGCGGGCCCTCAGTGTTCGGGCCGCCGACGTCCGAGGAAGAACGCCAGCCCGATCGCGCCGAACCCGAGGGTGCCGATCACACCCGCCGAGACCATCAGGAAGATGTCCCTGCCGGTGAGCCCGCCGGTCGACGACTCGTCCGACGCCAGCCGCAGCCGGTAGTCACCGGGCAGCGGGGCCTCGGCCGGTTCGCTCAGGCCCGGGAACTGCTGGGTCTTGCGGATCTCGAATTGGCGTTCGCCGCTCGCGGTTTGGGTCCACTCGCCCCAGGCGGGGGTGGCGCCGTCGAGCAGCACCTTGCGTCCGCCGTAGACGCGGTCCTCACCGACGTCGACGATCTGGCGCACCCGGAACGGCTCGTAGCGGGCGTTCGAGTAGTTCACCAATACCGGCACGTTGTCGTAGCGCAGCACCGGTGGCGGTGGCGGCGGCAACGGCAGGCCGGCGCCCGGGAAGTAACCGCCACCAAGGAAGGTGCCGACCGCGATGTTGGACACCGTCTGCGCGACGTTGGCGGCCGCGACGACCGGGCTCAGCACCGCCGCGGTGAAGCTGTAGGCGGCGAACTGGGCCGCCTCGAGCACCAACCGCGACAGCGGCGGGATGTAGGCGATGCGCGGGCGCATGTCGTAGACGTAGACGATGCGCACCGGTGCCCGGAACGGATTCATCAGCACGGGGCGGTAGTAGTCGTCGTACTCGATCCACTCCGGTCGCCACTGGCGCACGTTGCTGATCAACTCGAAGTCACGGTCCCGCTTGGCCGAGAGCTCGACCTTGGCGCTGGCGCTGGCCTCGGCGCCGTTGAGGCCGAGGGTCATGTCGACCGACTGCTTGAACGCGGCCACGTCCTGCTCGGGTGCGGGCGCGGGCTCCGGCTCGAAGACGGGCTTCGCGTTGCGTGCGAGCTGAACGTCCTCGGCGGGTGCCTCGAGGGTCTCCGGCGCCAGGGTCTCGAGTTCCTTCGAGGCGTTCTGGATCGACACGGTCGGGGTCTCGGACTCGTCACCGCTCTTCTCGGTGGCCGATGTCGCGGCCGCGGTCTTGTCCGCCTTGTCGCTCGGCGTCGGCGTAGCGGTGTCGGAGGCCGGCGCAAGCGCAGCCGACGAGCTGGCTGTCTTGGACGGATCAGCCGGCTCGCTGGTGTCCGGCTTGGTCGACGGAGCGGCAGCGCTGGTACTCGGCGCGGCCGATCGCGCGGCGGTGGTCGGCTCTGCGGTCGGGGTCGCCGGCTCTTCGGCAGCGGCGGACGGCTCGGCCGTCTGGACCGCGGTGCTGGTCTTCGGCGGCGCCACGGTCTGCGGCTCGGGCGCGACGGGCTCGGGTTCGGACGCGGGCTCCGGCTCGGGAGCAACGGGCTCCGGCTCGGCGACCGGCGCCTGCTGCTGAGGCGCCTGCTGCTGGGGAGCTTGTTGCTGAGGTGCTTGTTGCTGAGGTGCCTGCTGCTGAGGTGCTTGCGTCTGCGGCGCCTCCTGGGCGGCCGGGCCTTGCGGCTCCCGCGCCGAGGTCGGCCGCTCGGCAGGTGCCTCCCGCTCTGGGGCGCTGACCTTCGGTTCCGGCGCGACCGTCGTCACGACGTCGTCGGAACCCGGCTTCGCGGCCGCGGGCGCGAGCCCGGCCGTCAGCGCGGTCAGCGAGATCACGGCTCCCGTCGCCAGAACGGCGATGCCTTGCCTGCGGAAATGCCTGCGGAAATCATCCAGCGGAGCACCCATCGTGCCTCCACTCCCTTCTCTGCCTGGTTTGGCGCGTTGACGCCGTGCGACACGGTTCGTCGCCGAGACGGAAGCGAGCACCACCCCAAGCGCTCCCCCGACGCTTCGGCCTCACAGAATTCATCGCTCGGCACGACGGGGCGTTACAGATGGTGCGCGCCGCTACAGCGAAGTCCGTCTCGGCAGCTTGTATGGTGTCGAGGTTCGGCAACCGCGGGTCACGGCCTGCGACGGCGAAGGCCGCCGACGGCCAGCGCGATACCCACCAGGGCGATGATCGGGCCGAGGATCGACCACGTGGTGGTGTTGCTCATCGGGCTGCCGCCGACCACGCCGAAGCCCTGAAGCGTGAACAGCAGACCGAACAGGGCGACGATCACTCCGAGCAGGGCAATGGCGAACCGCATGCATCCACCCTAGGCGAGTCTCCGGCCTCAGCGGCGCCGCGACAGATACTTCTGATACGTCTCGGCGGCGGCCGCCAGTTCGGGTCGGGCGTCGAGCACGGGCTGCATCTTCTCGCGCGCCTGCTCGCGCTTGTAGGGCAGGAACTCCGTCGGGAAATCGCCCTCGTGTGGCTGATAGTCACGCAGTACGCGGCGCGCGACGGTGGCCTTGTGCACCTCGTCGACGCCATCGGCGATGCCCATCGTCGGGGCCGCGGCGTACATCGCCTGGATCGGGGTGAGGTCGGTGGTGCCGAGCGAGCCGAGGATGTGCAGCGCGTTGAACGACACCTCCCGCAGCACCTTGGCCATCGTGAATTTCACCGCGGCGATCTCGGTGCGGGCCTCCTGCGTCGAGGTGTTGTCGATCTTCCACGCCGTCTCGAGGACGAACAGGCGCAGCATCTTGATCATCGCGTAGGACTCGGCGATCTTCTCCTGCACCATCTGGTGTTCGGAGATGACCTTGCCGTGCGACTCGCGGCTGAGCGCCCGCTCGCACATCATGTCGAAGGCCAGGTTGCACTGCGCGATCGTGCGCATGGCGTGATGGATGCGCCCGCCGCCAAGGCGCCTCTGCGCCAACACCTTTGCGCCGTTCTCCGGGCCGAGCAGATGGTCGAGCGGCACCCGAACGTCGCGGTACTTGATGTGGTTGTGGTTGCGCGGCTCGGGCATGATCTCCACGCCGGGCGTGTTACGCGGAACGACGAACATCCCGTTGGTGCACATCACGAACAGGATGTCGGCGACGCGACCGGCCGAGGTGAACCACTTCTCGCCGTTGATCACCCATTCGTCGCCGTCGCGCACGGCGTGGGTCTTGAACAGGTTGGGGTCGCTGCCGCCCTGCGGTTCGGTCATCGAATAGGCCGAGAACATGTCCTGGTTGAGCAGCGGTTTGAGCCACCGCTCCTTCTGTTCCTCGGTGCCGTACGCGGCGAGCATCTCCATGTTGCCGGTGTCGGGCGCCGACGCGCCGAACATGTGTGGGGCGCCGGGGTAGCGGCCGATGACCTCGTTGAGCAGGCCGAGCTTCAGCTGCCCGAAGCCCGGCCCACCGAGTTCTCGGTCGAGGAAGATGGCCCACAATCCCTGGTTCTTGACCTCCTGCTGGAGTTCGCGGACGTAGGCCTTGACCGCCGGATCGGGGATGCGCACCGCATGCGGGAACACGTGGTCGAGCGGTTCGACCTTCTCCTCACAGAACTGCTTGACCCAGTCGAGCTTTTCTTGAAATTCCGGTTCGGTGCTGAAGTCCCACGCCATGCTCGCAGTCTGTCACCACGTCAGCGGCGCGATGCGGCAATCCCGGCCTCGGTAACGCCGTAGTCTCGATATGCATCCGATCCTGCGTGCCCCGAGCCAGAACGGGTAGACGGGCGCTAGGAAGGACGTGACATGACTACGCATGCGCTCACTGCGCTTTCGATTGCAGCGGTCGGCCTGCTGATGGCCGCACCCCAGGCTGCCGCTTCGCCCGAGGACGACCTCTGCCGCAGTATCACCTCGGTGGGTTATACAGGCGACTGCACGACACTGACCACCCTTGCCCGCGACGCGTGCACGCAGTTCGCGCGCGGTGCCGATTCGACGGCCGTGGCCGAGAAGCTGGACATCGCGACCAAGGACGAGACGTTGTCGAACTTCATCGTGGCCGGTGCGCGGCTGTACCTGTGTCCGGAGCCCACGAGCACGTAAATCCGCTGGCGGGGTCGACGCGCGCTCGGCGGCGCTAGACTCCGACGGCAATGAACGCCCGTCTCGACGCCGCCAAGATCATTGCCGCCGCAGGCACCGCGGTGATCTTGTTCGCGCCGGTGGGCTGCTCGAGCTCGGACAGTCCGGAGGCGTCCCCGTCGACGACGGCGGCGCCGGCTCCCCCGTCGCCGACACCAGCAGCCGACGCACCGCGGCGTGAGTTGGCCTCCGATCCGGTGCGCATCGCCGACGATCTCGTCGCCGACGAACGCGCGCTGCGGGACCCGTCGTCGAGTGAGGCGTTGAAGAGCGCGGCGGCGCAGCGGCAGCAAGCGGCCTACCGCGCCCTCGGACGACATGTCGAGTGGGACCCGATCGTGCGCCCGCGGATCCCGCCGGAGCTCGTGACGGCCTACGACCGCAACGTGCACGCGCGGCGAGAGCTCGGTGTGATGAGCCGACCGAAGGACACGCTGCCCGCGTGGCGGATCGTCGCGCCCACTCCGGCGAACGAACTGATGGAGTACTACCGCCAGGCGGAATCCGAGTTCGGCGTGCCGTGGAACTACCTGGCGGCGATCAACCTCGTCGAGACCGCCTTCGGCCGCGTGGCCGGGGTGAGCACCGCGGGTGCGCAGGGGCCGATGCAGTTCATGCCGTCGACGTTCGCCGCCTACGGCGCGGGCGGCGACATTCACTCACCCCGCGACAGCGTCATGGCGGCGGGACGGTACCTGTCCGCCAACGGGTTTACGCGCGACCCCGACTACGCGCTGTACCGGTACAACAACTCGAACAATTACGTGCGGGCGATCCACGACTACGCGGCGGTGATGGCCGCCGATCCCGCCGGCTTCGACGGATACCACCGGTGGGACGTCTACTACATGACGACAGCCGGCGACGTTCTGCTGCCGGTCGGATACACCGAGGAGACCCCGATCCCCGTCGTGAATTACCTTGCGTCCAACGACAAGCCGGCGCCGGACGTTGCGATGTCGGAGCAGAGTGAGCAGATCCTCGAGCGCATATTGGCGGCCAGGAACGGGGCGGCGGGTTCTGGCCTGTCCGCGGTCATCTCGCGTGAGTTTCTCGGGACTCTCTACGGCGCAGACACTCTGATCGGTTCGATGAGTGAGCCGGAGAAGCTCGTGGTCGAGTTGGCTCGCGTCGACTGTTTCACGTTCCCGGATTACGTCGAGGCACTGAAGCGGGCGGGCAACCGTGACGAGTTCATCACCGCGCTGAAGGAGGTCCGCTATAAGGACGGCGTGGTGAACTTCCAGAATCGCAAGCACTTCTTCACCGACTGGGCCGCCGACACCCCCGCGGTCGCGAACGACGTGACGGCGGAGGTGAGCCCGAATACTGTTCGGGTGCAGAAGAATCTGAACCAGAAGGACTCGGGCGGTGTGTACCTGCCGGGCTTGCCCGTCGTTCCCCGGACGGTGTCCTACATTCCGAGCGACCAGTTCGGCGCTGACGTCGTGAGCCGACTGCGCACCGGCGACTACATCGGGGCGTACGCCGACGACGGCGGGCTCGACGTCACGCACGTCGGCATCTTCGTCGACACACCGGGTGGTCCGGTGGTGCGCAACGCGTCGTCGCTGCCGGGCGACAACAAGGTCGTCGACACCCCGCTGTCCGACTACCTGCGCATCGTCCCTGGGGCGGTTGTGCTGCGGCCGGTTCGGTAGAGGCAGGCGGCGATGTCGTTGCCTGTGGGTGGCGCAGTGTCAGAGACGCAAGTTCATAGCCGACGCCGGGGCAATTGCCCTCCTCTGTCGTGACATGAGTTGTGCACCAGTTGAAGTCGGCTGGTTGGATACACTGTAGCTGCGATACAACGCATCTCAGTAATCGTCCGAGTCCAGGTGCCGTGAGCAAATCGCCACGCGGAAATCGCGTGCGACGATCCAAGCCGTGCAGCAGCAGCTCCCTGCCAACCCGCAAGGGGGATGTCATGCTGCCCGGACCGCGGCTAGAACCGCTTCTCAACGCGGCCTCCAGATATTGCAGCGACACGTCGATGACCTTCGGCACACCGACGGGACCGGAGGGGCACCACCGGAGTAACGGCGGTATTGGAATGTGTCGAAAGCAACAACTGGCGCACGGTCAACGCGCTCAAAAGGCGGTCGAGACGCGCTCGCCGTTGCGCCCCAAGAGACAAACCGACGTGTCACAATACATACGCCAACCGTCTCCGCGAAGGGAACCGATCGTGGGGTCTTCCAGAACGGCCACCCATTGGCCGGATCGCCATTTATTGGTCGAGCGGGTGTTCACAACGCGGGCGAGCATTCTCAAATTCAACGAGCGTTATCCATGGGCGGCAGGGGTGATCGCGGTGCCGCTGACGGTCATCGCCCTGGTCGGCGTCGTCATGGCTCCACTACTGTTCGTTCCGCTGTTGTTGGTGGCCGGCATGGCTCTAGTCGGAATCGAGTACTTCGCACTCCAGCAGGAAGTCGGTAAGCACCACGCGCGGTCCTCCAACGATCGGTGGAAGTGGAACACGCAGACACGCGACGATTCGCGAAACATCCGGAGCAACGTGAATCTGCCCCACCCGGAGTTGGAAGCGCGTGTGCGTGCAGAAGCCGCGGAGGCCGAAGCGCTGGCCGCCGAGACGAGGGCACGGGCAGAGGCCACCGGAGCGCAAGCGCTGGCGGCGGAGGCGGAGGCGCTGGCCGCCGAGGCTGAGGCGCTAGCGGCCGAGGCCCGAGCCCAGGCGAAATGCACCGAGGCCCAAGCCCTGGCCGCCGAACCGGAAGCCCAAGCCGCCGAGGCGCAAGCTCGGGCCGAAGCCGCCGAAGCCCAAGCCCGCGCCGCCGAAGCCCAGGCATGGTCACGAGCACGAACAGAAGCCGCCGAGAGCGAAGCCCGCGCCGCCGAAGCCAGGAAGCAAGCCGAAACCGCCGAAGCCCAGGCCCGCGCCGCGGAGGTATGGGCACAAGCCGAAGCCGCCGAAGCCCAAGCCCGCGCCGCCGAAGCCAGGAAGCAGGCCGAAGCCGCCGTAGCCCAGGCCCGCGCCGCTGAAGCGTGGGCGCAAGCCGAAACCGCCGAAGCCCAAGCCCGCGCCGCCGAGGCCCAGGCATGGTCACGAGCACGAACGGAAGCCGCCGAAACGGAAGCCCGCGCCGCCGAAGCAAGGGAGCAAGCCGAAGCGACCGAAGCGCAGGCTCGAGCGGCCGAGGTGTGGGCACAAGCGAAGGCCGCCGAAGCCCAAGCCCGCGCCGCCGAGGCCCGGGAGAAGGCGACGCGGTTACGGCTTGAAGCAAATACCAACGCCAGACGGTTTCGCCAGCTTGATTGAACCGCGTGCTGCGCGATCGGTGGGGAGCGAAACCTACGTCGATTGCTCGGTTCGGCGGGCGCGACTGGCAACCACCGTGGTGGTGCCAAATGGTTGGCTGCGGAACTCGACGGTGATCGCCGGATCGGCATACTCGGCGAGGGCACGCAGCGCCGACCGGCTGTAGGAGCGCAGCGAACTGATAACTCCATCGTGGGCCAACGGGCTCAGCCCCGTCATCGGTAAAGCTGGCGCCAGCACCATCATGTGTATCGGTGGCCACCACCTGCGGAGGTCGATGATCATCAACTTGGAAGCCGCCCGGGTTCCCTCGGCGAACACAAGGGCGGCACGGTCCGGCGGCAGATGATGCAAGGACAATGCGAACACCGCGAGGTCGTAATACCCGTCGGGCGCGTCTATTGCGGTGGCGTCCATATGCCGCACTGTGGCGCGTGGGTGGTCGCCGAGATCCCGGTTGACGGCGGCCAGGAACGCGTCATCGATATCGGTGACGGTCACCTGAGCGGTGGGATGGGTCTCGAGGATGGTGCGCGACAGACCGCCGAGACCGCATCCGAGTTCCAGGATCTTAGGTGTGGCGACGTCAGTCACTTCACGAATCGCCGCATCGGCGCACAACTTATAGGCGCCGAGGAATCGCCGTCGACCCTTTCGGTCGAGGGCTTCGATGACCTTCCGCTTCAAATCTTCGACATCGTGGCGATCGAGGTATTCCAAGCGGTCGGTCTGCAGGCGCCGGTCCAACCAGGAGGCGTCCGGCCCGCCCCTGGGCATACTCACGATGTCGGTGGATGTCCTGCCCATGCCGAACATCATGAACGACGACAGTGGTGCTCCACTACAAAACAGACGCGATGTCCATCACTGCCACGAAATTGGGCGGCGGACCAGTCGAGCCGGCACCCATCTCCACGACGGGTCAACGTTTGCTGTCGCAATTTCCGGCGGTGAACCGGCCTGGATACGGGCATCCTGACCCGTCGTCGACCACATCAATTTGCAATCGAGAAAACAACGCGCCTAAATCAGGGGCGAAGATGTCATCGACGTACCGGCTCCCCTGAGGCTGACAGCCTTTACGCCGTTCCCGACCCACTCCAAGATCGCCCCACGGCCCACCGGCGTGCCGACCCCGGCCGCGATCTGACAGAGCAGGCGGGCTCGCCCCCGAGAGCAGCAGCGCGTCTAAGCAATCAGTTTGCCGATACGAGCAAGTCCTCACCTCGAAAGTGCTAGCCTGACCCCCAGTTGGGAGGATGCGGGACCTGGTCGGATTCGACCCTGCCAACGTACCGGCGCGACCTTTCGCGGGCCACGGGAGTTACACAGCGGTGCCCCTGCCGACCCGCCCGACGGGGTTTGGATTATGGGATCTGACCACATGGATAAACGGAAGATCCGCTCCTTCTCGGATATTGAGGAATTGTGTCATCGTGACGACACCGTCGTCACTCTTTGCGGAGGCGGGCTGGACAGCGCGTATCTGCTGGCGCAACTATCGAGGCTTGACGTCCATGTAATTGCCCTCTCGGTTGATCTCGGTGACGACTTCGGACTCGAACAGTTCTCGTCTATCGCGGACAAATTCGACGTACGCATAGTTCGGCTCGACCATAGAAACGAGTTCGTCGAAGAGTTCGTAGGCCCATCGATTCTTGCCGGCGGCAGGTATCTCGGTCAGCATCCGATCAGCGCATCGTTATCTCGCCCACTGATTGCCAGGGTGGGGGTGGACTTCGCGCGATCCGTCGGCGCCAAGTGTCTCCTCCACACCGCCAATCAGTCGCAGAACAGTCTGCGGAGACTAAACGGTGCAATCTCCGATCTCGGTTTCGAGGGTTACTACGGATCACCTTACGAATTCGACGCCCTATCCCGCGACTTCAAGCGGTTGGAACTTCAGGAGTCGTTTGGCATCGTCGGGTTCGAGCATCGGTTACTCAGTACCGACACCAATCTGTGGTGTCGAGAGTTCGAGAGTGGATCTCTTGACGATCCCGAGGGCTTCGAACTCGATCAGGGCCTGTACCAATGGTCGATGGCATCCGAAAGCAAAAGCCGCGTAATAGAACTGGGGTTCGACAACGGATATCTCGTCTCCGTCGACTCGGAACCCATCACCGATGTCGTCAAAGCGATTTCCGATCTCAACGTCAGGGTAGGCCGATACGGTATAGGGCGGTTCTGCAGCCTGGAGCATCTGGAAAGTGGGGAAAAGGTGCTCGAGGTTCGCGAGGCTCCTGCTGCGGCACTCGTTCTCGAAGGCTTCGCTCAGTTGGCATCAGCGACAGTCGAGGCGGAGACCCTGCGTTGGATGCGCACTCTCGGCGAAGCTCTGATAATGGAGGCCGTAGAGGGGCGATGGTTCCGCGGACTCCGTAAGGCGTTGCAGTCGTTCCTTGAAGTCAGTGCTCGCCCCGTCAGCGGCGTTGTCCGCTTCACGCTTCGCAACGGGGGATTCGAACTCGAGGGATTCAAGGCTGAGTCGCCGCTCTACATCCGTGACCGGGAGCAGTGGGAGTACCGCAAAGCCGCTGCGGCCAGGTCGGTTTCACCGAGCCGGTTCGATGAATCTTCCTACCTGGTCGGCCAGGAGCCCAACATCGACCTCAGTGCGCGTGTCGACGTCGTTGGCATCGACAGAGATGAGCGCATCAACGGCGAGACGGCGTTGCGAGTCCGCGACGACCCGACCTCGACGACATCGGTTGACTGATGGGCGGGGATGCGGGTGCACGGACCTGTCGACGCGCTGCGTTGGCTCCGGTAGACGCTTCCGACTCATGATCGGTGACTGCTGACATGTCGCGGTCGGACCCAACCCGTGTCGTCGATACCGGCGATCGCAGCGAAGTCGGTGAGATGGACCTACGGGTCAGGGCGCTGGAAAGCGTGCTCGTTCAGAAGGGCTACGTTGATCCCGCGGCACTTGATGAGCTCATCGAGACATACGAGACGCGCATCGGTCCTCGCAATGGCGCACGCGTGGTGGCCCGCGCCTGGGTCGATGCGAACTACCGCGAATGGCTACTGAGTGATGCCACAGCAGCGATCGCATGGTTGGGCTACATGGGCCGTCAGAGCGAACACATGGTCGCGGTTGAGAACACGCCGGTGCGCCACAACTTGGTGGTCTGCACATTGTGCAGCTGCTATCCATGGGCCGTGCTGGGTTTGCCGCCCAGGTGGTACAAAAGCGCGCCGTACCGGTCACGTGCGGTTCGTGACCCGCGTGGTGTGCTCGCGGAGTTCGGCGTGACCCTGCCACCGAGTACCGATATTCGGGTATGGGATTCCACCGCCGAAATCCGTTATCTCGTGGTGCCTATGCGACCGGTCGGAAGCGAAGACCTCGACGAAGAGGAACTCGCCGCGTGGGTGACCCGCGATTCGATGATAGGCACCGGCTTGCCCCGCAGACCGGAGGCCACCGACGAATGAGCAGCGACGCGTACGTCACTCACGCTGATCTCGGCGGTCAACCGCGACACGGCCCGGTCAAGCGCGAATCGGAACACAGGACGTGGGGGGCGGCCTGGGAACCGCGCGTGTTCGCACTTCAGCTGTCGATGGGCGCAACGGGAGCGTGGAATCTCGACATGACACGCGCCGCCAGAGAAACTCTTCCGGAGTACGACCGGAGCAGCTACTACGCAATCTGGTTCGCCGCGCTGTTGAAGCAGTTAGAGGAGCGGGGTTTAGTCTCACGTGACGAATTGGCCGCCGAACGGTCGCTGCACCCGCCGCGTGCGCTGCCCCGCATCCTCCGCGCTGAGGATGTGCGAGTCGTGCAGGCTCGCGGCGCGCCCACCGAACGGCTCGCCGTCAAGGGCCCGCAGTTCGGTGTCGGTCAGCATGTGCGCACGGTGGCCAAGCCGACATCGCACCACACCCGCCTACCGAGGTATGCGCAGGGCAAAGAGGCTGTCATTGAACGCGTACACGGAGTGCACGTCTTTGCAGACACCCATGCCAGCGGTCGCGGCGAACAGCCGCAGTGGCTTTACGGCGTGGTGTTCGCCGGGACATCGTTGTGGCCGGACGCCGATCCCACCCTCACCGTGTCGATCGACGCGTGGGAGCCGTACCTGGAAGCATCATGAGCCGGTCTGCATGGACCGAAGGCCCGGATGAGACGAGGATCACATTCGAAAGCCCCTGGGAAGCAAGGGTTTTTGCTATAGCAGTCTCTCTGCAAGAACGTGGGCTGTACACCTGGCGTGAGTGGACACAGACATTGACCGCACGAATCGCAGATGCACAAGCGGCCGCTACCTCCGACGCCGGCGAGTCCTGCTACAGGCACTGGCTCGATGCGCTCGAAGACTTGTTGACGCGCAATGGCATTGATCCGGCCGAAACAAAGCGCTGGCGTGATGCGTGGCGGCATGCGGCTGGACGCACGCCGCACGGCGAGCCGATCGAATTGCAGGCCGACGACTTCGACACGGGCGCAACCACCCGCGGCAACGGTTAACTTCGAGGTTTCGTTGCCGACACGATCACGTAGTCGGCGATGCCCGTTCCTCGTTCCCACATCTGCACGCCACGACACTCGTTGCGTTCCGCTTCCGTCACTTCCACCACCACTTCGTGCATCTTCTTCTTGCCCTCGATGCGCTGCCGGGCGTACTTGGCCATCGCGGGATACACATCCTCGCGGATCGACTCCACGACCACGTCGCAGAAGCCCACGGCGGCGAGACGCCGGGCATACTCCTCCCGGTCGTAGAAATTGGCTTCAGGATAGTGGCCGTACTTTCGTCCGAAGCGGGTCGATAGGCTGGGTTTCTGGCCTGGATTCGGCAGCATGTCGGTGAGCGCGATGGATCCGCCTGGTTTGAGAACGCGCAGGGCTTCTTGCATGAAAGTGTCTCGTGTGTCGAAGTGGAACGCGCATTCCAAAGCCAAGACTCTGTCGAACGATGCATCGGGGAAATCGATGTCCGTAGCTGAGCCGAGTCGAACGTCGATATGGTTCTCCATCCCGCGCTCGGAGGCTCGCTCGCGGGCTTTGTCGACGTGGACGGGCGTGATGTCGATGCTCGTTATATGTGACACCTTGAAGCGGTCGACAAGAACGAAGTCCTGTTCTGCGAAACCGACGCCCACGTCGAGAACTCTGTCGCCGGGTCGCAATCCCGCACGCGTACCGAGAAGTTCGACCATCGCGACACAGGCGTCGGGATAGGTGCGAGCCGCCTTCCAGTACCCGAGGTTGAGCCACAGTGGCTTTGAAGTATCGACGTAGTTCTCGCTCATGAAGTCGATGACGTCGTCACCCAGCATCGTGTAGTAAGCCGCAGCGTCCTTCTGTCGGACAAGGCTGAGGGAGTGTACGGCCGTCAAGAATCCCCAGTACATCGAGAGAGCGAACCTTCGCATGATGATCCTTCGAGGCTAGAGCAGTCCGAACCGCTGCAAATCGGTGACGTATTTGATGATGATCGGCGCTGAGATGTGTGGAATGTCCGGAATGTCTGCACCGAACGTCGATCTCGCCGCCTGGACGGCGTCGCGGAATCGGTCGGTTGAGGCGAAAGCCCCGCGTGTGGGCTCGGGCAGATCGAACTGGTCAGAAGGGCGGGACAGCAACATCTGTAGCACCGAGTGCTCGCGTTGTCGGTCGGGCAGCGCGCCAAGGGCGCTCTCAAACCGCTGCAACCACTCCCGGAAGTCACCGATCCGCTGGATGGGGTAACCGGCATCGATCAGCCAGTCGACGTATTCGTCGGGGCCAATGCCGTCATCGTGGGGATTCATAACGTGATAGGTCTTGAACCCATCGATCACCTGCGCCCCCAACGTCGCGACCGCCTGGGCGATGAAATCCACGGGTAGCCCGTCAAAGTGCGCTCGTTGCCGATTGCCTTCAGCGTCGAGTTGGAAGAAGGACCCTGGCGCTATGCCGGTGGCCACCACACTCAGCACCATCCGGGTGACCGTGTCAGAGACGTTGAGCTGCCCAGCATAAGTCGGCTCAGCCAGGATCACGTCACAGCGGAACACCCCAACCGGTATCCCACACAGGTCGTGCGCTTCGCGGAGCAACACCTCGCCGGCCCACTTGCTTGTGGCGTATCCATTGCCGTAGCTGTCATCGATAGAACGGGTAGGGCTGATGACACGGATATCGGCGTCTTCGGTAAAGGCGGACGAATCGACTTGGGTTCTCACATCGGCAGTCGAGACGTAACTGTAGGACTTCAGTTTCCCGGTGAGCGCGAAGCGGATCATCTCGGCGGTCCCGACGACGTTCGGCCCAAAGAGTTCGCTGTAAGGCAATACGCCATTGACCAGGGCAGCGGCGTCGACGACCAGATCAACCGTTTCAGCCAGACACCGCCAGAGCTCCTCGTCCAACCCGAGGTTGCTTTCTCCCTTGTCCCCCGCGATTACCTCCAAATGATCGGCCGCCATTTCCTGGAAATGCCGCAGCAGCACAGGGTCCCCGCTGTCGAACGTCTTATTCAGTCGAGAGAACGCTTCTTCGTCGGACCCGCCGCGCACCAGGCAGATCAAGGTGCCGTCGACTCGCTCCATCCGTTCCAGCCACTCCAGGACCAGGTAGCGCCCGAGGAAACCGGTCGCACCAGTCAACAACACCGAGCGAACATCGGTACTCGGTCCCGGCAGATTCACCGCTGCGGCCAGTGTCTCCGCGTCGATGAACTTGTCCAACGTGAGGTCGCCGGCGTGCACCTCGGTGGGACAGCGACCGTGCACCGCCGTGAAACGCTGCCTCACCCCAGACTTTCGATCAGCGCTATGCCGGGCCAGCTGCCGACTCAAGCCGCATACGGACGGCGCGTCGAACAGCACGGGCACCGGGAGATCGGCGTCGAAATCCATATTGATCTTGGCGATGAGGCGCATGGCGGACAGTGAATCCCCGCCCAGATCGAAGAACGAGTCATCGACCCCGACGCGCTCAATTCCGAGGATCTCGGCGTAGATGCCGGCTATGACCTCCTCGACCGGCGAGGTGGGGGCGCGATAAGTACTGGCGGTGTATTCGGGTGCCGGCAGGGCGCGAGTGTCGAGCTTGCCGTTGATCGTCAAAGGGAGAGCGTCGATCACCACCACCGCGGCCGGCACCATGTAGGACGGCAATCGCTCGGCCAATATGCTCCGCGTGCGGGCGGGATCGACTGCCCCGATGGCCGATTCGGTGACATAACCGACCAGGCGCCTATCGCCGGGTCGGTCTTCGCGGACTGTCACCACTGCTTGATCCACCCCATCCACAGCAGCCAACGTGGCGCGCACCTCACCCAGTTCGATGCGGTAACCGCGGATCTTGACCTGTTCGTCAACGCGCCCCAGGAACTGCAGTTGACCGTCGGCGCGCCACCGCACCAGATCTCCTGTGCGGTACATCCTCTGCCCTGGCATGCCCGCCTCGATAAACGGGCAGGCGACAAATCGCGACCCTGTCAAGCCGGCGCGGCGCCAGTAGCCGCACCCGACTCCCGCTCCGGCCACGTACAACTCGCCGACCGCCCCGACGGGCACCTGACGCAACCAGTCGTCCAACACGAAGAACGCCGCCCCTGCCACCGGCGCGCCGATCGGCGGTCCGCCGGTCCCAGGTTGCAGTGGCGTACTCATCGAGGTGTACACCGTGGTCTCGGTAGGGCCATAGGAGTGAACCATCACCCGTCCAGGCGCCCACCGGTCGACCAGCTCCGCTGGGCAGACCTCACTCGCGGCCACCAACGTCACTCCATCCAACCCCTGTGGTGACAGCATTCCCACCGCCGACGGCGTCAGGATGAGCATGCTGACCCGTTCGGCGACCAGCAGGGCGTGGAGCTCCTCCGGTGAGCGGCCGATGGATTCGGGCACGACCACCAGACGTCCTCCGCGCAGCAACGCACCCCACATTTCCCATGCCGATACGTCGAAAGCCAACGAATGCCATTGTGACCATGTCTGTTCCGGTGCCAGCCAGGTATCCAGTGACTTCAGCAGCTGAGTCACATTGTGGTGGGTGATGGCCACGCCCTTGGGGACACCAGTGGTGCCGGACGTGTACATGAGATAGGCAATGTCGTCCGGACTCGGGAGCGGCAAGCCTGTACCCGGTTGGTCCTGAATGTGGGGATCGTCGACATCGACGACCGCGACGTCGAATCCATCCAATCGGTCGGCCAGCCTCGCTGTCGTGACCACTGCCGTCGGCGACGCGTCGGAGAGCATGAATCCGATGCGATTCGGCGGAAGCCCCGGATCCATCGGTAAATACGCAGCCCCGGTCTTGAGTACCGCGGAAATCGCCACAACCGCTTCGATTGAACGGGAGATGAGCAGTGCCACACAGTCCCCCGGCCTCACACCCCGGCTCCACAGCAGATGCGCGAGTCGGTTCGCGGCCGCGTCCAGCTCTCGATAGGTCAGTGAGCGGCTTTCGAATGTGACCGCCAGCGCCTCAGGTGTACGCGCGACTTGCGCGGCGAACGCCGCTGGAATCGATAACGGGGCGCTCGCCGCGAAGGCCAGAGCGTCGCGGTGGCCAATTCGATCCAACCGGGCATGCTCCGCGTCGGTGAGCACATCCACCGACGAAACGGGTTGCCCCGCTGCGGATGTCATCGCCACCAAGACCCGCTCGAACCGTCGCACCATCGCCTCGATTCGCTCGGCATCGAAGACATCGGTGTCGAATTCGACACGCAAGCCCAGTTCGCTGCCGGGCGTGGCTTGCACGGTCAGCGGATAGTGGTTGTACTCGCGGCTGGCGAATTCTGTGACCGCCAGCTCGTGCTCTCCGGACAGCGCGGCGGTGTCGACCGGGTAGTTCTCATAGACGAAAACAGTGTCGAACAGTTGGTCGTGGCCTGTGATGCGGTGGATTTCGCTGAGGGCGAGGTGTTGGTGTTCGAGTGTGGCGTTGTGGTCGTTGTGCAGCTGTTCGAGCAGGTCGGTGGTGGTCGTGGTGGCGGTGATGTGTGCGCGTACCGGCACGGTGTTGATCAGGAGTCCGACCATGGATTCGGCGCCGGACACATCGGCGGGTCTACCCGAAACGGCGCTGCCGAAGGCAACGTCGTGCTGGCCGGTCAGCCGCATCAGCAACTGAGCGAACCCGGCCTGCAGCACAGTGTTGACGGTCGTATGACAGGAGCGAGCCAGCTCGATGACGGACTTCGTCGTCTTCTCCGACATCCGATACGATTTCACGCCTCTGGCGCCCAGTCGCATTCGTTGGGGCTGGCTCAGCAGGGTCGGGGTGTCAAAGCCGGCAAGTACAGCTCCCCAGGCGACGCGCGCCGCTTCAAGGTCCCGCTCGGCCAGCCACGTGACATACCTGCGGTACGGGGTGGGTGGGGGTAGTCGGTTGCCGTGATAGCTGGCGAAGATCTCGCCCAGCAGGATGGGTAGCGACCAGCCGTCCATCACGATGTGGTGGTAGGTCAGCACCAATCGGTGCCGGTTCTGCGCTGTACGGATGAGCGCCGCGCGTACGGCCGGTGGGTTTGCCAGGTCGCACACCGCCGCCCGTTCGGCAGCGCACACCCGGTCGATCTCCCCGGTGATGTCGTCGTCGCCTGCTGCGCGCTCGACATAGCGCCAGGCCGCGACGGGTGAGGCAGGAATCGCCTGCACGGGATCATCGAACTGGGAGCAGAAGCGGGCGACCAGATGCGGATGGCGAACAATCGTCGTCTGCAACGCATCTCGCAATCGATGCCTGTCGAGTCGACCGCTCAGCGTGAATTCCAGCTGCATCGCATATACATCGTCCGTGTTCCCTTGGGTGGTTTTGGTGTGGTAGAGCAGTCCTTGTTGGAGGGGGGTCAGTGGCAGGATGTCGGCGATGTCGT
>NZ_LZJE01000266.1:0-23841 GCF_001666865.1 Mycobacterium sp. E136 | reverse complement strand
GGTTCGCCGCCAATTCGGCAGCTCGCTGTGGGAGCACCAGGCGTTGCGGCTGCGGATGGCCGACCTGCAGGCGCGCGTCGACATGCTGCGGTATGCGCTGGACGGCATCGCTGCGACCGGCAAGCTCGACCTGCGCACCGCCGCCGCGATGAAGGCCAACGCCGCGCGCCTCGGCGAAGAGGTGATGAACGAATGCATGCACCTCTTCGGCGGCTCCGGCTACCTCGTCGACGAGACACCGCTCGGAAGATGGTGGCGCGACATGAAACTGGCCCGCGTCGGTGGAGGCACCGACGAGGTGCTGTGGGAGCTGGTCGCCGCCGGCATGAAGCCCGACCACAACGGTTACGCGGAGTTCGACCAGCTGCCCTGAGGGCTACGGCGCGTCGGCGGGCGTGCGCGGCAGCGCGTACAGCGCCATGCGCCGGTTCGACATGTCGTGCTCGCCCAGGAAAGTACAGCCGGCGTGTTCGCAGACGTCGCGCGCGCCTGCAGGTCGGCCATCCGCAGCCGCAACGCCTGGTGCTCCCACAGCGAGCTGCCGAATTGGCGGCGAACCATCATGCGCGCCTGGGTGATTCCAAGGACGCGCTGCGCCGAGGTGGACACCAGGCCCGCCACCGACATGCGTTCTTGCGCCAACCCCCAGGAGATGGCCGCCAGGCCGATACCCGCGCGCGCCACCAGTGCGTCGGGGGGCACCCACGTGTCGATGTGCACGGCGGCGGTGTCGAGGGGGCCGGCGCCGACCTTGCGATAGGGCGTCTGAATCTCACATTGCTTGAGCGGAACCGCGATGACGACGACGCTGCCGTGCTTGCTGTTCGGGTCGTGGTCGACGTTGCGGGCCACACACATGACATGGTCGGCGATGGGGGACAGCGAGACGAACTTCTTGACGCCCTTGACCTCAAAACCGTTGCGCGCAGAACGGACTTCGGTGCCGACGATCTGCAGGTCGGATCCGCCGGACTGTTCGGAGGCGCCGATGCAGAGCACAGCCTCGCCCCGAATGGCCTGCTCGGCGATCTCCTTCAGGTAATCCGACTTGCCGAACCGGCGCAAGATCGCGATCGCCGAGTCGTGCAGGCCCACCCCGACCCCGACGCCTGCTGAGCCCAGCCGGCCGAGCTTGCGGGCCAGCTCGATCACCTTGGCGACGTCAGGGTGCCGTTGTCCTGGCGACCATTTGGCGGCGAAGACACCGGACTCACCCAGATACTCGATGAGCTTGCGCGGAAACCGCTCCGTCTCCTCGGCTTCTGCGGTCCACGCGGTGATCCGGTCGTCGAAGACCCGGTCGAGCAGGTCGCGGTAGTCCTCGAGTGTCGGTGCGTCGGGCGCTTCGGCGGTGGCCGTCATCGGCTCGCTCCCGCCAGGGTCCGCTTGACTTCGAGGCGGCGCAGCTTGCCCGACGACGTGCGGGGCAGCGCACCGGGTTTGAGGAACACCACGTCGGCGGGCACCACACCGCAGTGCGACGCCACACGCGACACGATTTCGCTGCGGGCGGCGGGCTCGTCGTCGCCCTTGAACTCCGCGGCGATCACGAGGCCGGGGCGTGCCGACGTCTCTCCCGTTCCGACCGCGACGACGCAGCCGTCGCGGACGCCGTCGATTTCGCCTGCGATGCGCTCGATCTCGTTGGGGAAGACGTTACGGCCCGCGACGGTGATGAGTTCCTTCGCGCGGCCGCAGACCACGAGGCCGTCGTCGGTGAGGTAGCCGAGATCGCCGGTGGGCAGCCACGCGTTCCGGTCGATCGGGGCTTCGCCGACGTATCCGTTCATCAGCGAGGTGCCGCGGACCTCGACCTCACCGACCTCGCGACCGGTCACCTCGGTGGTGTGCTCCGCGTCGGTGTTGATCCGGATCTCCATGCCCGGGAGTGCGTGGCCGAGGACGGCGAAGCGGCGGTTCGTCTCGCTGCCATCGGTGATCACCCGCACATCGTCGACGCGCAACCCGGTGAACGGCACGGGAACACTGACTGCACAGGTGGATTCGGCCAATCCATAAGACGGGGCCAGCGAGTTGGGGTTGAACCCGAACCGGGCCATTCCTTCGGAGAAGCGTTGGTAGCCGACGCAGTCGACCGGCTCTCCACCGTTGAGGGTGAAACCGAGGTGGCTGAGATCCAAGCCCTTCAGGCTGCTCGCATACTTGCCGATCAGGTTGAACGCCATGTTCGGCGCCGCGGTCATCGTGGCCTTGCTCTCCATGAGCCACTTGAGCCAGTTGAACGGGGACGCGGCGAACGCCGACGTGGGGGCCTGCCACAGGTCGGCCCCGCCGAGCGTGGCCGTCAGGAGGAAGGCCAGACCCATGTCGTGGTAGATCGGCAGCCAGCTGTGCAGCCGGGACTTCTCGTCGACGTTGACCCGCTCGATCAACCCCCGCAGGTTGGCCAGCGACGCCGCCGGCGAAATCTGCGCGGTGCGAGGCGTTCCCGTCGATCCCGCGGTGCCCTGCAGAATTGCGACATCCGCGGTGGCCGGGCCGCGAAACGTCGTGGAGCGCCGTGGGTGCCCGACCTCGGAAAGGTCGTGTACGGCGATCGTGTCGGAATGCTTACGCAGCAGCGCCAGTTCGGTGCCGTGGCTGAACACGGTCGTCACTCCGATCGAGCGGAACCGGTCCAGCGTGGTCTGCGCCCACTGGTCGGGGTCGGCGCGGCGGATGGGTCCGGGCAGGATCGACAGGCCGGCGCCGGCGAAGAACGCGCCGGGGATGGCCGCGATGAACTCGACCGTGGGATCCCCGACCAGGCCGACGGTGGTGGCCTGATCGTCGGTGATCCGCCCGGCCACGTTCTCGGCCCGCGCGTGGACCTCGGGCCACGGATGTCGCGCCCACTCGCCGGATTCGGTATCGAGGACGTGCAGACTGGTCGAGGTCCCCGACATCGCCGACGACAGGGCTGCAGCCAGCTCGGTCACGAGTTCGTAGGTGCCGCAGCCGTTTTGGCCAAGATTGCCGCTTCCAGATCGCCGACGGTGTCGCAGCTCAGGAGGTCCTCTTCGCTCAGCGCAACGCCCAGCCGATCCTCGATGGCGACCATCCCCACGGCGAAGGCAACCGAGTCGAGACCGACGTCGTCGATCAAGCGGGAATCGCGGGTGACTCGTCGGACGTCGACGTTCATATCGTCACGCAGGATCTCGGCGAGCGCGACGCTCACGGCTTCTGGAGTAGACGGGTTCACGGCGAGCGACGGTACTACGTCTAATCAGGTAAGGCTAGGCTTACCCCGGCGTGGATCAGGGGTAGCGGGCCAGTTGTAGGCTTCCGCGCCGTTCGCCGCCGTCGATGGCCACCAGCGCAGGAACCAACTCGCTGGTGACCAGCCCGTCTTCGATGGTCAGCTCGTCGACGATGTCGAAGGCGGCCGCGATTCTGGCGGGGCTGTCGACGACGATCGTGGTGACGGGCACCTGGCGGGCGGCCTGGATCAGCCGGTCGCCGTGCGGCTTCTGCCCGCCGCGGAATCCCCAGATGCCGCGGAGCACGGTGGCGCCGCTGCTCGCCTCCACCTCATGGAGCCGGCGCACGAGGGCGCGATGGATGGGCACGCGGTCGTGTAGGGTCGCCTCCGACGTGTAGATCATCAGCTTCTGCCACAGCGGACGCCCCGCCGCGTCGGTCTGCGGTAGCGCGGGCGGACGCCCGAGCAGCCGGCCGCTGCGCTTGCACACCTGGACGCGCTCGACCGTGTAGAGGGGCGCGGGCAGCTCTCGTTCGAGATACTCGATCGCTCGTTGCGCCTGCGCCGCCTCGCCCGTGGCGATGATCATCTCGGGTACGTCGACGTTCCTGCTGAAGAACCGGGCCCGCTTGCGCAGACCGTGGCAGGTGCCGTCCACGCCGAGAAACACCGTGGCGCCGAAGAATCCGAGTTCGTACAGGGTGTCGCAGATCGACCGGTGCGCGGGTCGGCCGCCGATGCGGTCCTGGCGGCCGACGTAGACGGTCAGCTTCGTTATCTCCGGGAGCGCCGCGGCGCCGGCGCCGCCGGTGAGCCGGGCCCGTTCCAGGGTGATGAGGCCGCGATGCGTCATCGCCGCCACCCGGTCGGCGAGCGGGGCGACTTTGTCGGTGACGTCCACGGCCGCGACCGCGATCGGCGGGTCCTCGGACATGCTCAGCGTCCGGTCGGTGCGCACCTGGTGGCGCGGTCCGAACCCGGCGATGCCGCGCAACACGGCGCTGGTCGCCAGGCCGGCTTCGGTGTAGAGGTCCAGCAGCGCGTCGGCGAGGAAGCGGTCCTTGATGCGTTGGCGCTCGCCGAAATAGGTGGTCAGCTTGAGGTAGTCGACGCTCACAGGTTCCCCCCGCACCAGATGCCGAAGGCCGCCGCCGCGACGCCGAGCGCCACGCTGACGACAATGTTGGCCGCCGCGGGCAGGCCTTGGCGCTCTTCGCCGATGCGCTGCGTCTCCAGCATCCAGGTGGAGAACGTCGTATAGGACCCGATCAGTGCCGTGCCGAACAGCAGCGCGAGATGGGGGCTGAGGGCGAGGCCGGACAGCAGGCCCAGGATCACCGCACCGCTCACGTTGACCACGAGCGTGCCGTACGGGAACACGCCGCCCACCCGTGCCGACACGGTGCGGTCGACGACGAAACGCAGCACCGCGCCCACACCGCCCAGCACGACGACGCCCGCCCACACCGCGATGGTCATCCGCGCACCCGAACCCGCCGCACCAGCGCGGTCGCGGTGTAGACGGCGATCAAGCCGGCGATGACGCTGGCGGTCAGGTATCCGGCCGCCAGCCCGTAGTTGCGGTGCTCGAGCATCCTGACGATCTCGACCTGCATGGTGGAGAACGTGGTCAATCCGCCACACAGCCCGGTGCCGAGCATCGGCCGACGGTAGCTCGACAACGGAAGCCGCTCGAGCAGCCGAGTGGTGAAGTAGCCGAGCAGGAATGCGCCGACGATGTTCACGCCGAACGTCGGCCACGGCCACTGCCCGGGTTCGGGAGCCAACAGGGTCTCGATCGCCGCGCGGGACAGGGTGCCCAGCGCGCCACCCACGAACACGGCGAGCAATTCGCGGCCGTCGTATCCAAGCACAGCCAAAGTATGGCGGTACCGAGACGCGTCGCATGACCGCAAGGAGCAGAATCGGGTGCATGGCGCCCAACCCCCGAGCCGGTCAGCCGGCGCAGCCCGAGGATCTCATCGACATCGCTTCCGTGGTGACGGCGTACTACACCCGAGAGCCCGACCCCGACAACGTCGACCAGCAGGTCGTGTTCGGCACATCGGGGCATCGTGGTTCCAGCCTGGACGCGGCGTTCAACGAGGCGCACATCGTGGCCACCACGCAGGCCATCGTCGAGTACCGGGCCGCGCAGGGCACCACGGGGCCGCTGTTCATCGGTCGCGACACCCACGCGCTGTCCGAGCCCGCATGGGCGTCGGCGCTGGAGGTGCTGGCCGCCAATGATGTTGTGGCGATGATCGATTCGGCGGATCGCTATACGCCGACGCCGGCGGTCAGCCACGCCATCCTGACGTTCAACCGGGGCCGTGAGGGCGATTTGGCCGACGGTATCGTCGTCACGCCGTCGCACAATCCGCCGCGCGACGGTGGGTTCAAGTACAACCCACCCAACGGCGGTCCCGCGGACACCGACGCCACGGGTGCGATCGCCAAGCGGGCCAACGAGCTGTTGCGCGACGGGCTCAAGGGCGTCAAACGGGTGCCGCTGGCGCGGGCGCTGCAGACCGCCCAGCGCCACGACTACCTCGACGCCTACGTCGCCGATCTGCCCAACGTGGTGGATCTGCACGCGATCAGCGCCGAGAAGATCCGCATCGGCGCCGACCCGCTCGGCGGCGCTAGCGTCGACTACTGGGGCGCCATCGCCGAACGCCACAACCTCGAACTCACGGTGGTCAACCCGCTCGTCGACGCGACGTGGCGGTTCATGACGCTGGACACCGACGGCAAGATCCGAATGGACTGCAGCTCGCCGAACGCGATGGCCGGCCTGCTTCGGGCGATGAGCAACGACCCCGACGCCTACCAAATCGCCACCGGAAACGACGCCGACTCCGACCGGCACGGAATCGTCACGCCCGACGCCGGACTGCTCAACCCCAACCACTACCTGGCGGTCGCGATCGACTACCTGTACTCGAACCGGCCGTCGTGGCCGGGCTCGACCGCGGTCGGCAAGACGGCGGTCAGCTCGTCGATCATCGACCGCGTGGTCGCCGGGCACGGACGCAAGCTGGTCGAGGTGCCGGTCGGGTTCAAGTGGTTCGTCGACGGATTGCTCAGTGGAACAATTGGTTTCGGCGGTGAGGAGAGTGCCGGAGCGTCGTTCCTGCGGCAGGACGGGTCGGCGTGGACGACGGACAAGGACGGCATCATCCTGGCGCTGCTGGCGTCGGAGATCTTGGCGGTGACGGGTGAGACGCCGTCGCAGCGCTACGCGAAGCTGGCCGAAAAGTACGGCGCGCCAACGTATGCCCGCGTCGACGCGCCCGCAGACCGTGAGCAGAAGGCGCGGTTGAGCAAGCTGTCGGCCGAGGAGGTCTCGGCGACCGAGCTGGCGGGTGAGCCGATCACGGCGAAGCTGACGACGGCGCCGGGCAACGGCGCGCCGTTGGGTGGATTGAAGGTCACGACGGAGAATGCCTGGTTCGCCGCGCGGCCGTCGGGCACCGAGGACGTCTACAAGATCTACGCCGAGTCGTTCAAGGGTCCGGAGCACCTGGCGGAGGTGCAAGAAGCGGCGCGTGAGGTGGTCAATAAGGTCATCGGGTGAGCTCTGAACCGGAGGGCGACTGTCCGAGCGAACCCGATCGGGCGGTGACCCAGCCGAAGCTGCCGCGCGAGGTCTGGCTGCTCGTCGGCGCGAATGTCTTGGTGGCGCTGGGTTACGGCGTGGTGGCACCCGTGCTGCCGCAATATGCGCGTCACTTCGGGGTAAGCATCAGCGCGGCGACCTTCGTCATCACGGCGTTCGCGTTGATGCGCCTGATCGCCGCGCCGCCGGCCGGGCTGCTAGTGCAGCGGCTCGGGGAGCGCCGGGTGTACATCAGCGGTTTGACCATCGTGGCGTTGTCGACCGGGGCGTGCGCGTTCGCGCAGACGTATTGGCAGCTGCTGGTGTTCCGCTCGCTGGGCGGGCTGGGCTCGGCGATGTTCACGGTGTCATCGCTGGGATTGATGATCCGGATCTCGCCGGAGAATGCGCGCGGCAGGGTGGCGGGCATGTTCTCGACCGGATTTCTGGTCGGTTCGGTCGGGGGCCCGGTGCTGGGCAGCCTCACGGCGGGTCTCGGCCTGGCGGCGCCGTTCGTGATCTACGGGGCGGCGCTGATGGTCGCTGCGGGTGTCGTTTTCGTCAGCCTGCGGGGGAGCACGCTTGCGGCGCCTTCGGAGACGGTGGACGCGGCGGTTTCGGTGCGGCAGGTGCTACGCCACCGGGCTTATCGGGCGGCGTTGTTCTCGAACTTCAGCACGGGGTGGGCGGCGTTCGGGTTGCGGATCGCGCTGGTGCCGCTGTTCGTGGTGGAGGGGCTCGGCTACAGCGCGGGAGCGGCGGGGCTGGCGCTGGCGACGTTCGCGATCGGCAACGTGTCCGTGGTCATTCCGAGCGGCTATCTGTCCGACCGGATTGGCAGGCGCAAGTTGCTGATCGTCGGGCTCACTGTGTCGGCGGCGTCGACGATCCTGGTCGGCTACACGACATCGTTGCCGATCTTTCTCGTCGCGGCGTATGTCACCGGGGCGGCGACGGGCGTCTTCGTCTCACCGCAGCAGGCCGCGGTGGCCGACATCGTCGGGAACAAGGCGCGCGGTGGGACCGCCGTCGCGACCTTTCAGATGATGGCGGACCTGGGTTCGATCATCGGATCGCTGGTGGTGGGGCAGATCGCCGAGCGTGCGTCGTTCGAATGGGCGTTCCTGGTCAGCGGGGTGATCCTGGCGGTCGCGGCGCTCATTTGGGTCTTCGCGCCCGAGACCCGGGGCCGGCCCGCCGAGCACACGCCGGCGCGCGCAATCGGGCCCGAGGCCGGTGGAGAGGTGCCGTAACCAGCGATTTTGAGCGCTTCCCGGAGGTGGTGTAACTTCGATGGGCACGACTTCAGGGGCTATGGCGCAGCTGGTAGCGCACCACACTGGCAGTGTGGGGGTCAGGGGTTCGAATCCCCTTAGCTCCACTTCTAAAAAACCCGCTCCGACCATTGACCGGGGCGGGTTTCTTGTTTGCGGGCCGGTGTCCTATCCCGCCCGAGTGTCCTAACTCTGTCCTACGGTTGCCGAGAACGCCGCCGACGCAGCGGTCAGCCGGTCGTCGGTCACGCGCCCGTAGACCGCCTGAGTCATCCGCTCGGTGTGGCCGTGCCACGCGGCCACGACGTCGGCGGCGACGCCCGCCGCGCGCATCCGAGAGATGTTGGAGTGCCGCAGCTTCCCGAGCGTGATCGCCTTGAGGCCCGCAGCGTTGCGCTGGGCGGTGAACTCACGGCTGTAGTCGCGCACCGGCAGCGACGTGCCGTCGGCCCTTGAGAGCAACAGGTCGGCGTCGGCCAGCGGTCGGCCCAGAGCCAGGCGCTCGCGCAGGTGCACCGATCGCATGGCCTTGATCATTGTTAGCTCGCGCGGCGGCACCGGCAGATCGCGGGCGCTACGGTCTGTCTTGGTGGGCACAATCATGTCGCGCCCGTTGATGTCCACGCGGGCCTGTCGGATTTTTAGCGCGCCGGTTTCCAGGTCGAGGTCCGACCACCGCAGCCCGCCGACTTCCTCACGGCGAAGCCCGAGGAGCGTAAGCGCGAAGCACCCGCCGAGGCGGTGGGCGGCGACGTGATCGAGAAACTTGCCCATCTGGTCGGGCGTCCAGATGTCCTCGGCGGCAGTCGCGATGACGACCTTTTGCTCGGGTGAGGTTAGGTCAGCCGAGGGGTCATAGGTGAGCCAGCGCATTTTGCGGGCGTGCGCCATTACCGACTTGAGTCGGACGATTGCGCGGCGCTTGGTGGCGGGTGCCAGCGCCTTGCCGCCCTTGCCGGTCAGCGTCGCTGACCAGTCGGCAAGCGCCGACGGGGTGAGCTTCTGGACCGGCACCGCGCCAAACGCCCGGCGGGCGTAGGCGAGCGACTCACGGTCGGCGCGAACGGTATTCGGCCCGATGGATGGGTCGGCGTGGCGCAGCTTGAGCCAGTGGTTGGCGACATCATCGAACGTCTGCGTAGATTTTGGCGTCCAGGTGTGTTCTCTCCACTGTTGACGCTGTTCGCTCACCCAGTCCTGCGCCTCTTTTTTGGTGGCGAAGATCTTGGTCGGCCGAATCTGCTTGCCGCTAACTGGATCGGTCCCAAGGCTGGGTCGTGCGCGCCAGCCCTTTCCGGAGGGAAGCTTCCTGACCGAGCTGTCGGTGCGTTCGCCGCGGTGTCGAGATTCGCCGGTCATTTGCTTGAGCCCTTCCGTGGTTTAGGTTTGCCGCCAAGGTCTCCGGCCTGGAGGTGGCCAGCCTTGCGTGCGCGGGCGAGCCACTTGTTTGCAGTGTCAACTGAGACCTGATAGTGCTCGGCGATTGCACGGCGGACGCTCAGGCCGTTCTTTTGGCGATCGCGATGAGCCTGTTTCGCGAACTCGGCTATCGAAGCGTAATGAGTATCCGAATGCCCATGTGGTCCAGGTCGTTTGGGTGGTGGCTTCTCTGGATTGAGAAACGCTTGTGTGGTCGGGTCAAGGCCCACGGTGGCGGCGTGCGCGAGGCGGTCGAGATACCGCGCAAGCTTGCGTAGATCCGCGGGTGTTATCGGTACGTCGTGCTCGGGCGAGTCGATGTGCAGCTCCATGACTTCCGGGCCTTCGGAGGCCTCTCTGGCCCGGACCCCATACACGAATGGGTGCCCCGAGAGCGTGATTTTGGTGTCAATACCCGGAGCGGAGTAGGCGATGGGCTTGCCGTCAGGGCCGTCACGGTAGTGCACGTGTTCGTTGCCTATCAGGGCGCTGACTTCTGCGATTTGCCCAGAGACAGTCCCGGGACGGACGAAATCGAGCCGGTTCCTTGCCATAATTTGTACCGTAGTCGTAACTTGAAGTACGGGTCAACACCTGCACACACTAGCGGTATGAAAAACAACGCAGCGGTGCTGGATGTGATGGACGAGTTGCGCAGCAGTCCGACGATCTCGGTGGAGGCGTGCGCCCAAGTAATGGGAATCGGTAGAAGCCTCGCCTACGACCTAGCTCGGGAAGGCTCAATCCCAGTAATCCGCCTGGGGCGCCGACTGCGAGTTCCCTCGGCGGCGGTTCTTCGAATGCTCGACGCCGATAGCGGGACGCCTAACGACTGACCGTCGGCTCGGGCGTTGGATTCGGATTGGCTTCTGGCCCCGATCCCTGGCTTCGTCCGACGGAAAGCCTCAGAATCCATGCACCGCAGGGCGGTTGGCCTTAGCCGGGCGGTCGCCGCAGAACGAAAGGCAATTGGCAGTGCCTAGCAATCAGAATGTCGCCGCCGACGCCACAAGTGACTACCTGCGTGCCGTGTTCGGCGACACCGAGGGCTATGCCCACATCGCCGTCGGGAGGGCAGGTTATATCGCCGGTTCGGGCACGTACTCGTTCAAGCGCACCGACTCAAATCCCAACGCCCGATGGAGCCAGCGGCACTACGTCTGGCCCGTCGATGCCGATCAGCTCGCTGACGTACTGGACCGCATGGGGGAGACCCACGACGTATATGTATGTCCATACGTGATGACGGGCACCAAACGCACACCCGGTGGCGCCGTTTCGCTCACCAAGGTTCACACCGACATCGATGGCGATTGTCCGCTGGATAAGGTGGCCGACCTCGGTGGATGGGCGGTCTCGACCGGCTCGCCGGGCCACGCCCACGTCTACGTGGACCTGGCCGGTCCGGTGCCGCTATACCAGCACACGGCTCTGTGCCGGGCGCTCGGTGCCCACCTCGGCGACGCCGACGCCAAGATCAAGCCAAACGACATGTTGCGCCCGCCCGGCACACTGAACCACAAAGGTCAAGCCCGAGGTGGTCAGTCCGCGCCGGTCGAGTGGCTAATCCGGCCCGCTGGTGTGCGCTGGGACGCCGCCGCGCTGGCCGATCGGCTCGGCGTCACCTTGCCAGATGCGTCGCCGCCCGGCGGCACCAAGGCCAGGACGACCAAGGCCAGGACGACCAAGACCACGGCATCGACGCCCGATGCCGACACTGACGCCGAACCGGTGCCGTTCGACCTCAACGCGTATCCCGACGTCCGTGCGGCGCTGGACTACGTGACCAGTCCGCCAGACCGTTCGGCCGACACTATGCGCGTCGTCGCGGCCGTCTACGATGCCGGTCTTAGCTTGCCGCATGCCCGATGGGCGGGCGAGCAACGCGACGACCTCGCCGAGCGCCTGGAAGAACGCCGCGACGATGACGTGGCGGCGTGCTGGCGCAAGATCACCGACGACCGCGACGCGACCCGGCTCGCCTCTGAGGACACCCAGGACGACGCCGACACTGACGCCGACGGCGACGACGGCAAGATGCCGGGTCAGGCACGGTTCACCGATGCCGGGCTAGCCGAGGACGTCGCCGTCAAGGTACTGAGCGGCAGGTTTCTGCGGGTGCGGGGAATCGGCTGGCTGCAATGGACCGGTACCCACTGGCGCGAGTGCGGCGACGGGCCACCGACCGAGGCCCTGCGGAAGTTCATCATCAAACGGATCAAGTTCCTGGTGTGCAAGCTGGAAGCCGACCCCTTCAACAGCGACCTGTCCGAGTCCATCGAAGCGTGGAAGAAAGTCGGGTCCGCCTCACGCATCAGCGCCATCCTCAAGCTCGCCGGAAACATCGTCGAAATCGACGCCGACGCGCTCGACGCCGACCCCGACTTACTGAACACTCCCGGCGGCGTCGTGGACCTGCGAACGGGCGAGTTGCTTCCGCACGATCCCGAGCTATTGATGACCAGGACCACACGGGGGCGCTACCGGCCCGGCTACACCCACCCCGATGTGGACAAAGTGCTCTCGGCGCTGCCCGAGGCCGAGCGTGCGTGGTTTCAGCGCCGGATTGGGCAGGGCATCACGGGCCATATGTCTGCCGGCATCGTTTTGTTGCAGGGCGGCGGCGAGAACGGCAAGAGCGCACTGACGACCGGTGGGCTGTTCCCCGCGTTGGGCAGCTACGCACACACCGCGTCATCGCGGCTGTTTTCAGCTGAGAAGGGTAACGACCACAGCACCGAGCGGGCCGACCTGCGGGGGCGGCGGCTGGTCATCGGTGAGGAACTGACCGAGGGCCGCTCGCTGGACGTGACCGCGATCAAGCGCATGACCGACGTGGATTACATCACCGCCCGCCGCCTGTACCAGGACAACATGACGTTTCGGTCCAGCCACACCCTGATCGTCAACACCAACCACCGGCCGATCATCGACCAGACAGATCACGGAACCTGGCGGCGGCTGGCCCTGCTGGCGTTCCCGTACGCCTACGTCCAGCGCCCCGAGGAGATGGTGCGCGACACCGACCGGCTCGGCGACCCCACGCTCAAGCACCGGGTCAGCGAGGGCGCTGACGGCCAGCACGATGCCCTGGTGACGTGGGCGGTCGAGGGTGCAGTGGCCTGGTACGCCAACCCCGCTGCGGCGCTGCGGCCGACCGAACGGGTCGAGGAGGACACGCGGGCGTGGCGGGCCGAGACGGACCGTGTGCTGGGTTATTGGACCGAGCGGCTGACCGCTGACGCAGCCGGCAAGATCCTGTCGAGCGAGTTGTGCGACGACTTCAACGCCTGGCTGAACGAAAATGGGCACAAGGATTGGACGCGGGAAACGTTCACGGCGCGTTTCGCCGACCATCAGGAGACCAGGCGGCACATGGTCGAGAAGGTCAAGACTCGCAAGCTCGACGGCCTGGCACGTCCCGCGCGGCTGGCAAACGACGCCTTCGGCACACTCGTGCCCCCGGCACGGTCGTCCAAGGCACCGCAATGGGTGTGGTCCGGTGTCCGCTTTAGCACTCTCGAGGACGAGGTTCGGCGCGGACGAGACCTCTTCGGCCACTCGGTTCAAGGAGCGTGAAAGGCGATGACCTATGCACACGCCCAAAGTGTTCCAACTGTTCCGACCTCCCGGGAACCTTCGCATGTAGCCCTATCGCGTAGGAAAGCTCCCGGAGGGTCGGAACACTTGGAACACGTGGGGAATCGCTCGCCGTCAGCTAACCCGAGGAGCCATCGGAGATGACCGAACTGCGCAATCTCACCCAACCTACCGACGACCAGATCGACGCCGCGTTGTTGGAGGCGCTCAGCGACGCGGGTGGCGAGGGTTTACATCCGTGGGCCGTGATCAGGCGGCGACTGCCCGGCTCGCACGATCGCAAAGGCGAGCGGCTGATCGCTCTGTGGGACAAGGGCCGCGTCTACGTCATCAAGGTCAGAGGCCGGAACTACGTCGGCCTCGGTGACGCCGACGACATGCGACTGGCGGCGGCCAAACGTGCCCGAGTGCCGCGAGTGCTGTGACTCATCCTGCTGTCCGACCAATGGCCGTCCGAACCTCAGGGGGAGAACACCGATGACCAATAACGCCGTGCGCCAGCCCGACGAGCGTCAGCGCGCGCTGCACGCGGTAGAACTGAGGGTCCAGGGCCACACCTACGCCCGGATCGCCGCCGAGCTCAACTACAGCGACGAAAGCGGCGCTCGACATGCGGTGTCGCGGTTGCTTGCTCGCCGCGAAGCCGAGTCGATTGACGAGCTGCGGGCTGTGCACTCAGCGCGCCTTGAGGCGATCTTGCTGGCGTTCTGGCCCGCTACGACGACCGGCGACGCCCACGCCGCCAGGATTGTGCTGCGCACCCTCGATAGCCTCGCCAAGCTCTACGGTCTCGACGCGCCGACCCGTTTCGCGGTCGGCCCGACCATCAGTGACGTTGAGTTCGCCAATGAGGCCGCTCGCTTGATTGAGTCAATCGTGTCGCTTGGCGGTGCTGAGGACCTGTTGCGGTCGTTCCCGCGTGATGCTGGCGGCAGCGGGCAGACCAGCCCCGGAGTCCACGTAGACGACGAATTCGAGCCGTGGTCCAACATCTAAATCCCACGATGGGATTGAGCGTCGGTTGGTCGTGGAGAACGGAGTTATCAGTAGGCCTGTGCCTTCGGGTTTGCGGGGACGGCGTTGAGCATCGGGCACCGAGCCTGTTGCGGAGTGTGATTTTGAATGGGTCGTTCAATGGGCGGGCAGTGGCTAGCGGCCCCGGAGCGCGGTGGGGTGCGGTGTGCTGGGCCACCAGCTTGCTTCGCGGAGAAGTGTGGCGATGGCGGGGACGGTGAGAGTGCGGACGAGGAAGGTGTCGAGCAACAGTCCGCAGCCGACGATGAGGCCGATTTGGATCATGATGGCAATGGAGCCGACCATCAGTCCGAACATGCTGGCGGCAAAGATGAGACCGGCCGAGGTGATGACTGAGCCGGTACTGGCGACGGTGCGTAGGACGCCGACGCGGATGTTGCGGCCGGATTCTTCGCGGAGCCTGGAGACGAGCAGCATGTTGTAGTCGGCGCCGACGGCGACCAGGATGATGAGGGCGATGAGCGGTACGGGCCAGGCGATTTGGTGGCCGAGGCCCCATTGGAACACCAGGACGCCGATGCCCATCGAGGCGAGGTAGTTGAGCACGACGGTGCCCAGCAGGTACAGGGGTGCCAGGACGGCGCGCAGGAGCAGGAAAAGGATCAGTCCGACGACGAGCAGGGTGGCGACGGCCAGCAGCGTGAAGTCCGACCACAGGAGCCGCTGGATGTCGGCGTTCACGGCGGGGAAGCCCGCGACGGAGACGGTGGCGTTGGCCAGCGACGTGTTGGGTCGGGCGGCGTTGGCGACCTCGACCATCTGCTGGGCCAGGTGGGTGGCCTCGCCGCTGTAGGGGTCGTAGCTCGATTCGATGGCAAAGCGTGCGGTCTTGCCGTCGGGTGAGAGAAAGAGCTTGGCGACGTCGGCGAACTGGCGGTTGTCAAAGGCGTTGGCGGGCAGGTAGAAGCCGCTGGCAGAGTCGGAGCCGGCGGTGGCGCGTGCGGAGTTCTGCAGCTGGGTGGCGATTTGGCTCATCCCGGAGAGCATTTGGATGTTGCTGTCGGCCAGGGTGTGCACGCCGGTGGCCAGTGCTTGTGCGCCGGAGGCGAGTTGGCTGATGCCGTCTTGGAGGCGGCCGATGTTGGCGGCCATGTCGGCGGGGTTGCCCAGCGCGCCGAACGCCTTGTTCATTGAGCTGACGGCTGTCTGCACGTTGGTGAGGGTGCCGGTGACGGTGGCGTTGGCCGCCGGGTTGTAGCGGTCGCCGAGGTCGGCGACCTGGTTGAAGAAGCCGTTGTTGCGCAGAGTGACCAGGATTTGTACCTGGTCGCGGATCTGGGCGCATTGTGGGGTGGTGGTACACCACGGGGACGTGTTGAGCGCTCCGACGAGTGAGTCGACTGTGGCGATGGCGTTTTGGGCTTGTTCAGCCAGCGGCCGTATTCCTGGCCCGGATTGGATGGCCTGGTCGATGTTGGGTGCGGTGGCCGAAAGTTGTTGCAGCAGAGGCCGTAACTGGTCGATACGTGCGCCGGCGGACTGCGCTTGGTTCAAGATTCCGGTGAGCGGGGTCAGGGCACTGCGCAGGGTGGTGTCCAGTTTCGCTAGCCCGGCGGCGAGCTGGTCGGCGCCGCTGGTGAGCTTGGCCAGGTCGTCTTTCCTGGCGTTGCCGTCGGCGGCGGCGCTGGCCATCTTGTTGCCGATCTGGCCGTTCTGCCAGGATAGTTGGGCTTGGTCGAGTCGGGCGCCGGCGGGTCGGGTGACTCCGGAAACCTTGGTGACGCCCGGGATTTGGGCGATGCGCGAGGCCATCTCGTCGAGGTCGGCCAGTCCCTTGCCGGTACGCATGTCGGTGGGGTTTTCCACCACCAGGAACTCGCCGATGGCGATGTCTTTGCGGAAATGGCGGTCGAGCAGTTGGTAGCCCTGGTTGCTCGCGGTCGTCGCCGGTTGGCCCTTGCGGTCGTCGTAGCTGATCTGGATCGTGGCGGCCACCGCCGATAGGGCGATGAGGATGGTCAGGCTGAGCAAGAGAAGCGGTGTCGGGTGGCGCACGACGGCGACGGCGACGCTGTTCCAGTAGCGCCGGGTGCGGTCGGGTTTGGGGTCGCCGATGCCGCGCCGGGCGGCCAGCGCCAGCACCGGAGGCAACAGCGTGACGGTGGCCAGGAACCCGAAGAGCACCGCGATGGCACAAGCTGGGCCGAGGGCGGCGAAGACGCTGAGTCGTGCGAACACCATGGCCAGGAAGGCGAAGGCGACGGTGGCCGCTGAGGCGAGGATGACGCGGCCGATGCTGGCGGTGGCGTAGATGGCTGCTTGATCGGCGGGTGCGCCGGCGCGGCGCTGTTCGTGGTAGCGGCTGATGAGAAAGACCGTGTAGTCGGTGCCTGCGCCGAGCAGGATCGCGGTCATGAACGCGACGGTGAACTGGGACACCGGCATGCCGGCTTCGCCGAGCGCGGACAGCACTCCGCGCCCGACAGCCAGGCTTAGTCCGATGACGAGCAGCGGCAACAGTGCGGTGAACACCGACCGGTAGACGATCAGCAGGATCAGGGCGATCATGCCTGCGGTGGCGATCGAGATGAACAACAGGTCGTGCTCGGCGGAGGCGATCATGTCGCTGAACGTCGCCGGGGGGCCCGTCACATGCGCGGTGATAGGGGTGCCGGCGAATTCTTTGGCGGTGATGTCTCGCACGGCGCGCACGGATTCGGCGGCGGCCGGATCACCCAGGGTGCCGGCAACCCCGACGGGTAGATACCAGGCTTTGCCGTCCTGGCTGACGGCCTGGGCCGCGGTGACCGGGTCGGCGAGCAGGTCCTGGACCAGTAGGACGTGTGTGGTGTCGGCACGCAGCCGCGACACCAGGTTCGCGTAGTGCTGGCGTGCGGTGAGGGTCAGACCGGCGGGGTCTTCCATCGCGACGAACAGCATTGTCTTGGAGCCCTGCTCGCTGAACGCCGCGCTCATCCGGTCGACGGTTTGCAGCGACGGGGCGTCGCGGGGCACCAGGTCCACCGACTGTTGGCGGACCACGGTCTCCAGCTGCGGGAACAGCAGTGCCAGCACCACGGCAGCGCCGATCCACACACCGAATACCAGGGCTTTGTGTCGGACGACGAACGTGCCCAGCCCCGCTAGCTGTGGGCTGTACTCACTCGATGCCGCCGGGCCGTCGCGTCTGCGGTGTACGGAAGCGGCCGTGTCCGCGACGGTCGCATCGGTGTCGGTCATGGTGCGGCAGAGCCAATCTCGGTGGCCGCGCTGTCGTCGGGAACGTCGTGGCGCACCGTTCGTACCCGACCGCCCGGCAAGCAGGCCATGTAGCCGTGGCGTTTGCCGTAGAGCTCCCAGGTGGGGGCGTGCGGGTCGGCGTCGACCTCGATGCGGTGCCCGCACGAGAACCGAAGGTGCAGTGTGCCGTTGTCGGCGCACCAGGCTTCGGTGCAGACCGAACCGGCCAGGTTGAGTAGTGGGCGTTCGTGCTGGGCGACGTTGGTGGGGTCGATCAGCACGTCCTCGGTCGGGTAGGTGCCCACCGGCGGCAGGGTCAGTCGCAGCCGCCCAGAGATGACCAGCTCGTTGTAGTCATCGAGATTCAACACAAGTCCGTCCTGCAGCGATACGCGCTGGACCATGCAGCATTCGATCCATTGGTTGAGCATGGGGAGCTCCTTTTGACACATCATCGGGTCACCCCAACGGTACTACAGGTATCGCTACGCTACTAGTAGTAGCGTTCGCGTCAATTCGCGGCGGCCTCGCCGATAAGCAGAAGTCCCACGGCACGGTCGATGTGGTCGCGGGCGTGGGCGGCCGTTGCACGGTTGCTGATGAACGCGGTGAGGTTGGCCAGCCAGACATCGGCGATCAGGCCGGCGATCTGGCGGTGGTGGTCGGTGGGTTCGCCGCCGGCGAGGGTTGTGGCCAGGAGTCCTTCGATCACGCCGGCGGCCTGGTTGACCGCGCCGGCGGCGGAGGTGTCGGCAATCACGAACGCCCGCGTCATCGCCGCGGTCAGCTGCGGGTCGCGCTGCCAGTCGTCATGCAGCCGCGCAGTGAGCAATCCCAGCCGCTCCTGGGGTGTGGTCGCTACGGCCGACCAATCGCAGGAGATGTCGAGGCGTTCGAATTCACGGGTCAGCGCTGAAACCAGCAGGTGAGTTTTGGACGGGAAATACCGGTACAGCGTGCCCACCGCGATGCCTACCCGTTCGGCCACCGCCCGCATCTGCACTGCCTCGTAGCCGCCGGCGGCGGCCGCGGTCAACGTCGCATCCAGGATCGCCTCGCGCCGACGCGCCGACGCGCGAGAACGGTTGGACGACACCGGGCCTGGTCGAATCGACTTCGTCTCGGCTAGCGCCGAAGTGACGTAGGCCTCCGTCGCAGTGGACATCACGGCGCCCCGCCGAGCGAGTCGGGAGATGGTTGGGCGGTGGCGGCGAACCGTGCCAGCAGTTCACCGAATCCCGACACGTCACCGTGGGCGGCGAAATGATCAGCGGACACGGTGATGAACACGGCGCTGGCGGTGAAGCGGGTGACGCCATCGCTGCCTGTGCCTGTGCCCATGACATGCAGGGCGCGACCGTCGCGTGAGGCGATGTGTGCGGCGACGCGGTGGGGCTGATGCAGAGGCACCGGCAGCAGATACTCGACGGTCAGGCTGCGCGTAACCGCGGGCGTGCCGGCGATCCAGAGCGTGAAACCCAGCAGGTCGTCGCAGGCGGCTGCCACCGCCCCGCCATGGGCCAAACCCGGCGCGCCGATATGGCGTTCATCGAAGGTGACATCGCCATACACCAGGTCGCCGTCGCGGTACACCATCAGCTGAAGGCCGTATGGGTTCTGCGGGCCGCACCCCATGCACGTCGGCGTGTGAGAAGGCAGCCGCTGCGGCGGTGACGCGCTGTCGGGCAATGTGCACTCCCAGTACGATCAGTTTCGCTACGCTACCGTTAGTACCACAACGGCTGGAGTGCGGGACGACATAGCCTAGGTTCGACTGGGTCGAGGTGATTAATTTGAGTGAGAGTAACCAGCCAGAGCTGATTCCAGACGAGGATGTCGATGACATCGACCCCCGCCGAGTTCGGTCACGTAATCGGCTGCTCGATGCTGCCGCGACCCTGTTGAGCACGGGAGGCGTCGAGGCGGTCACCATCGAGGCGGTCACCAAGGCCTCCAAGGTCGCCCGCACCACCCTCTACCGCCATTTCAAGAGTTCCTCACATCTGCTGGCCGCCACGTTCGAGCGTCTGTTGCCCCAGGTGACTGCGCCGGCCCTGACCAGCGGCACCCTGCGCGAGCAGCTGATCGAATTGCTCAGCCGCCAAGCCGCGCTGTTTGACGACGCACCCCTGCACGTCACCACGCTGGCGTGGCTCGCGCTGGGACCCACCGGCGCCAAAGGCGACACCGATGACGGGGACGCATCCGGGGCGCTGCGGGCCCGGGTCATCGACCAGTACCGACAACCCTTCGACGCGCTGCTGCGCAGCGCGCAGGCGCGAGCCGAACTCGACGACTTCGACGTCGAACTGGCGCTGTGTCAGCTGATCGGGCCGTTCGCCTTCACCCGAATCACCGGGTTTCGCATCATGACTCATGACGACTGCGTAAAGATTGTCGATGATTTCCTCACCGCACACCGGCGCCCGGATATCGACACTCATACCGAGTCCAAGCCTGCTACGCGAGCAACGATGACGCTCGCACCGCAGGGTAGCTAGTTCATTTAGCCGGCCAGCTGATGGGCAGCGACAGATAGCCGCGAATAGGCCCAGACCGAAGGCGCAGCGCAGAATCTCTATCTACCGCCCAGTCCGGCAACCGTGACAACAACGCGCGTAACGCAATTCGGGCCTCCATGCGCGCGAGCGCAGCTCCCAGACAGAAGTGGATACCCCTACCGAAGGCTACCTGGTGTTCGGGCCTGCGGTCGATGTCGAAGACCTCCGGGCCCGCAAACACCCGCTCGTCGCGATTGGCCGACCCGAAAAGCAACAGCACCGAGTCACCGCTGGGCATCGTGGTCCCGTGGACTGTCACATCGGTGGTCAGCACCCGCGAAAGTCCCTGTACCGGTGAGTCATAACGCAGCAGCTCCTCGACCGCCTGCCCGATCAGTGTCGGGTCGGCCGCCAGCCGATGACGGCTCTGAGGATGCTCGGCCAGCACCACCGCGGCGTTGCCCAGCAGGTTGGTGGTGGTCTCGTGGCCGGCGATCAGCAGCAGTAAGCAGAACCCGAGCAGTTCGTCGTCGCTGAGGTGCTGGCCGTTGACCTCGGCCGTCACTAGCGCCGACATCAGGTCATCGCGCGGTGCCTGGCGCCTATCGGCCAGGAAATCAGCGAAATACCCATATACCGCAGCCGCGGCCGCTAAGCCTTCGGCGACCTCACCGTGCGCGGGGTTGGACTGGATCAACGTGCTCGACCACTGCCGAAACTGCTGACGATCCTCCCGCGGCACACCTAACAGGTCGGCAATCACCATGGCCGGAAGGCCGCCCGCGAAGTCGGCAACGAAATCCGCACGGCCCTGGTTGCTGGTAAGCCCTTCGATCAACGACATCGCCAGCTCATCGATGGCTGTCTCCAGGGCCGCTATCCGTCGAGGGGTGAACGCCTTGCTGACCAAACCGCGTAACTGATCGTGTCGCGGTGGATCCATCATGATCATCATCGGCAGGAACGATTCCAGGAACGGCGCGTCCGGCGGCGTCGGAAACACACCATTGACCGAAGAGTACGTCTGGTGATCGAGCAGGGCAGCGACCACATCCTCGTGGCGGCTGAGCACCCAAGTGTTGGCAGCTTCGGCCCGGAACAGGGGTGCTTCATCGCGCAACTGCCGATAGACCGGGTACGGGTCGTCTTGGATGGCGGTATCGAACGGGTCGTAGTGAAGCTGGGCTGTCGTCATTTGCTGCTCCCCTCGCCGTGTAAACCGATGGTTTAGACTGCCAGTCTAATTGACAGGAGTGTTAATGCGTCAGGTTCCGGCACAAATCGCCGACCGCCTGCCGGCGGCTGCGGCGCTGTTCGCCGAGCGCGGACTTAACGACACCAAAATCGAAGACGTCGCCGCGGCTACTGGTGTCCCAAAAGCCACCCTTTACTACTACTTCGCCGGCAAGGAAGACATCCTGGCGTTCCTGCTCGAAGATGTTCTCCACGAGATCGCACGCGAGGTCAGCATCGTCCTAGACAGCGGCGGGAGCGGCGCCGACCGACTGCGCCGTGTCATCGCGGCCCAACTACGGGTGATGGCTCAGCGACCCGCTTCCTGCCGCGCGTTAATCGGCGAACTCGGCCGGGCAGCGCGGATGCCAGTCATCGCCGACAAAATCGGCACCGCATACCTGCAACCCGTGGAAGTGCTGCTGCACGCCGGCGCCGCCGACGGCTCGTTGGCCGCCGTGACCGATGCCAGAGCCGCAGCCACAGCACTTTTCGGGGCCGCCACCGTCACAGCACTGACCTTCCTCGTCACTGACGAACCACTCGATGAGGATCTCCTGGCTCGCACGATCCACGAAGTGTTGTTCAGCGGACTGCGCCCGCGGTAATCACGACCGCATTGCCACCGCCGACCGTCGGACGGTGAGCAGTGAGGGCCTCGGTTCCCGAACAATTGTTCGCCATGTCCTAACGGTGTCCTAAGACTCTCGATGACTGGCGAACACGCAGTAGACAGATGAACACGGAAACTCGCCACTGACGTGGACGATTCGACACGTACTAGACGCCGGAATATGGTTCAGCACACCCTGTTTCACACTGGCAGTGTGGGGGTCAGGGGTTCGAATCCCCTTAGCTCCACTTTTTTCCGCAGGTCGACTGCGGGACTTCTGGGCGCGGCGTCAAAGCGCCGTTTCGCTCAAGTACCTCACTACCGGCGTCCTAGTGCGCGGCATGGATCGCATCTGGCAGTGGGCCTGGGATCGATATGCGTCGAAGTACATGTGGGTGTTGTCGTTGGGGACGTTCACCGCGTCGTTGCCGGTATTCCTGGTTTGGGTGTGGATCGTTGTCGCGTACGAGGGGTCGAACCGCTATGGGGAAGCGACCGTCTTCGCGATCGCGCTGACGCTGGTGATGACGTTGGTCGCTGTCGTTCCGGGCGCGCGACGATTGCACCTGGCGCAGCAGTGGGCCGCCGGCCGCGAAGTCGACCGGGAACGAGCGCTGCAAGACACGTACGCGTGGGTCCGCTCCGGTGACGTTCTTGGCTCGTCGATGGTCACCGCCTCGCTCGTGGTGCTGTTGATCCTCACCGGCGCAATTGCCGGAGCCGGGGCGCCACGACTCATCCAGTACGGAATCGTGGGTGCGGTTGCCGGGATCACGACAGCGTTGATCGGCGTGCACAACTTCGGGGAAGGGGCAGTGCGGCCCGTCAGGGCCGCCCTTGCCGCCGACACCCGTATAGGGGATTCGTTTCCGCGGCCGCGCCCTACCTTCGCCGCGTGGTTGGGATTGTCGATCTTCGGGTCCATTTACGCGTGTCCGCGATGGCCGCACTGGGCGCGGTTGCGTTGGATCGGGCCGGCGATGCCCCCGTGCTCTCGGTCGTGGTCGCGGGCGCCTTGGCAATCGCCCTCGGCCTCCCAGTCACGGTCGGGGCGATGCTGTCGCCGTCCTTTCGACCCATTCGCGACCTCACCGAGGCAACGGTGCGGGTGCGGGACGGCGACTACAGCCAGTACCTGCCTGTGGTCCAAGACGACGATCTGGGCGCGCTCGTGGCGTCGTTCAACCGGATGCAGGCGGGTTTGGCTGAGCGGCAACGACTTCAAGCTGCATTCGGTACTTACGTCGACCCTGTCCTCGCGGCCCGTCTGCTCGAGCAGGGCGACGACGTGTTCACCGGTGAACGTCGCGAGGTGACGGTGATGTTCATCGACGTTCGTGATTTCACCCCCTTCGCCGAGGTCAATACCGCCGAGAACACCGTCGCCAGGCTCAATTCCTTGTTCGAGATCGTGGTGCCCGCCGTCGTCGATGCCGGTGGACATGTCAACAAGTTTCTCGGTGACGGAGCACTTGCGGTTTTCGGTGCTCCGAATGACCTTGTGCAGCATGCCGATGCGGCGCTGAATGCGGCTGTAAAAATCCACCGCCTGGTCGCCGAACGCTTCGGTCGGGAGCTTCGGATCGGCATCGGAATCAACACCGGCCTGGTGATCGCCGGAACGATTGGCGGTGGAACGAAGCTTGAGTTCACGTTGATCGGCGACACGGTCAACGTTGCGGCTCGCGTTGAGCAGCTCACGAAGACAACGGGTGACGCGATTCTTCTGACTCAGCAGTGCGTCGAAGCCCTGACGTCTCGACCGTCCGAACTTGTTGAGCGGGGGGCCCACGCGCTGAAAGGTAAGTCGACCGCCGTACAGATTTTCGGTCTCGACTTGGAAACGCACGTGTCTCGTTGACGCTTTAGCTCCACCTTTGGAGAGCGCGGTCTCTCGCTTCGTGGCGCCGCCTTTCGGTGCGGGCATGTTGATGCCGCGTCGTCGGACTACCCGAGGCGCTTGTTGCAATCTCTTCAGCCGGTGATTAGGCCGCCTGGTCTCCTGGGGGCGCGGGTCCGCCGGGTTCGTCACCGGGTTCGGTGTTTTCGACTGGTGCGGGCTGGGTTGGGGTTTCGTCGGTGGGTTCGTCGTCGTCGGGTCGGAGGAGGCGTTCGGGGCGGTGGTAGTAGTTGGTTCGGGCTTGGCCGGTGTCGAGGTCGGGTGGGGGGAGCCATTCGAC
>NZ_LZJE01000265.1:0-1143 GCF_001666865.1 Mycobacterium sp. E136 | reverse complement strand
GTCCCCGCCTCGATAGTGCCGAACGCCACCTCGATGTCGCGGTCCGTGACGCGGCGGTCGAGGGTGCCGCGGACCTCTTGGATCTCGACGCCGAGGGCCTCGGCGACCATGCGGATCTGGCCTTGCCATTCGCCGGCGATCGCCCCGGGAAATGAGATCCACGGCTGGTAGTCGAGCGGTCGGCCGAATCCCAAAGCGTCGCTCATGATGTCGGAAACACCGTAGTCGTCGTACAGGCCTATCTCGTAGGCGTGGATCTTCTCGATCTGCGACGACTGTGTGCTCAGCACCAGCGGTAGGTAGTCGGCGACGAAGCCCGGCTCGATCCCCGAGGCGTACAACGAGACCTGGCCCTCCTTGGCGGCCGCGGACAACTGGTCGCGCCACTCGACCGGTTCGTAGGCGTGGGGGTTGACCAGGCGGGTGGTGCTGGTGGTCACCACGTTTATCCCTGCGCTGAGCAGCCTCACATAGTCCGGGACGGCCAGCGCATCACGTTCCGGCCCGCTGGCCGAATAGATGACACAATCGGGTTTGAGCCCGATCAGCGCATCCGCATCGGTGGTGGCGGCCACCCCGATCGGCTGCCCGTTGGCGAGTTCACCCGCGTCCTTGCCGTCCTTCTCGGGGGAGTGCACCCACACCCCGACGAGATCCAGGTCGGGTCTCTGTGAGATCGCGCGGATCGCGATGGAGCCGATTCCGCCGGTCGACCAGACCACGGTTCTCAGCGGTGTTTTCACGATTCCTCCGTTGCTGCGATTGACCCCGTCACCAGTGCGGCGCGCTCGAGATACTCGCGACCGATTCGTCGCCCTGCCGTCTCCCACACATCTGCACAGCGACCGAGTACAGCTCGGTCGTCGGCGCTCCCTCGGCGGGCGCCCGGATGTCGAACCGGAGCGTGAACATCAGCACCGCGACAAGGCCGGGGTATTCACGACGACCGACTCTAACCTAATCTTTGTTCTGGTTACCATTAATAGTGGATGCTATTCTCAGCGCTGGCTTTGTCGCCACACCGGGCTCCCGGAGGAGGATCGATGACCGGAGGTAAGCACCGCGTCGTGGTCTGGGGGACGGGCGGCGTCGGGTCGATCGCGATCGATGCGATCCGGAGCAGGCCCGACCTCGAACTGGTCG
>NZ_LZJE01000264.1:0-23791 GCF_001666865.1 Mycobacterium sp. E136 | reverse complement strand
CGCACGATGGCGCGAATCGGCAGCGATCCGATGCGGGTCGCCACGGCCTGCGCCTGTTCGCGCCCCTTGTCGTCGAGGTCGACGCCCTCGGACCGGCCCGCGAGCGTGTGCGCGGTGTTGGAGGTCGAGCGCCCGTGGCGCAACAGGATCACCGTCATGTCGCCGCCACCACACCCGTCCCCAACAAGATCAAGACCACGATGCCCACCATGACGCGATATCCGACGAACCAGTACATGCTGTGCCTGACCAGGAACCGCAGGAACCACGCCACCGCGGCGAAGCCGACCACGAACGCGATGACGGTGGCCACGAGCAGTTGCGGGCCGCTGGCGCTCATTCCCTCACCCACCGGGTGGAAGGCGTCGGGCAGCGAGAACAAGCCGGAGGCGAACACCGCGGGGATGGCCAGCAGGAAACCGAACCGGGCGGCCACCTCACGGTTGAGGCCACAGAAGAGCCCGGCGCTGATCGTCGCTCCGGAGCGGGACACACCGGGTAGCAGCGCCAGGCACTGGGCGAAGCCGACGATGATGCTGTCCTTGAACGTCAGCTTCTCGACCGTGCGCGCCTGGCGGCCGAAGTACTCCGCGGCGGCGATGACGGCCGAGAACACGATCAGCGCGATCGCAATGGCCCACAGATTGCGCGCCCCGGTGCGGATCTGGTCTTTGAACAGCAACCCGAGCACGCCGATCGGGATGGTGCCGACGATCACGTACCAGCCCAGCCAGTAGTCGGCGTTGCGGCGCGCGGTGACGAACAATCCGTTGAACCAGGCCTTGACGATGCGCCCGATGTCCTTGGCGAAGTACAGCAGGACCGCGAACTCGGTGCCGAGCTGTGTGACGGCGGTGAAGGATGCGCCCGCGTCGTCGGCGAAGAAGACCCGCGAGGTGATCGCCAGATGTCCTGAGGACGAGACGGGCAGGAACTCGGTGAGGCCCTGCACGATTGCGAGGACGACAACCTGCACCCACGACATTGCCGGCACGTCCGTCACGACGACGACCGTACCGTGGGCAGGTGTTAGCGGCCGGTCCGCGCCACGGGCTCGGCGGCGGCGACCAGATCACGCACCGCCGCGCCCACGCTGCGCCGGTCGGTGAGGTCGATGTCGGTCAGCTTGCGGCCGGACACCGCGACCACGTCCTCCTCGTGCGGGACCGGGCCGGTCAACCGCGGGCGGTAGATCTCGACGACAAGGGGCGCGAACAGGCGCAGGCCGTGGCGACCCGCATCGGATCGCTGCCGATTCGCGCCATCGTGCGTTCGCCGCTTCTGCGCTGCGAGCGGACCGTGGAACCGCTGGCCGCGGCGCTGGGCCTGACCCCGATCGTCGACGAACGGATCTCGGAGGTCGACTACGGCGCGTGGACGGGCCGCAAGATCGCCGATCTGGTCAAAGAACCGCTGTGGTCGGTGGTGCAGCAGCAGCCGAGCGCCGCGGTGTTCCCCGACGGCGAAGGCCTCGCCCACGTGCAGTCCCGTGCGGTGGCGGCGGTGCGCGAGCACGACCGTCGACTCGCCGAGGAACACGAGGGCGACGTGCTCTGGGTCGCCTGCACGCATGGCGATGTCATCAAGGCCATCGTCGCCGATGCGCTCGGAACCCACCTCGACAGCTTCCAGCGGATCACCGCCGACCCGGCGTCGATGAGCGTGATCCGTTACACGTCGGTCCGCCCGTTCGTGATCCACGTCAACCACACGGGCGACCAACTGACGTCCGGCCTGGTGCCGAAACCGCCCAAGAGCGACGATCAGGCCGACTCCGGTGACGGCGAGGTGCCGCCGGAGGACGCCGTCGTCGGCGGATCGACCGGCTAGTCGCAAGCACGGCTGACAAGCCCGAACCGGTATTTTGGAAGGTGCCCGGTATTTTGGAAGTGCTATGCCCCGCGCAATCCACGTCTTCCGCACACCCGACCGCTTCGTGGCCGGGACCGTCGGTCAGCCCGGCAACCGCACCTTCTACCTCCAAGCCGTACACGACAAGCGCGTCGTCTCGGTGATTCTGGAGAAGCAACAGGTCGCCGTTCTCGCCGAACGGATTGCCGCGCTGCTGCTCGAGATCAATCGCCGGTTCGGCACGCCGATCCCACCCGACACCGGTGAGGTCGAAGACCTCAGCCCGCTGATCACTCCCGTCGACGCGGAATTCCGGGTCGGCACGATGGGGCTCGGCTGGGACTCCGAGGCGCAGACGGTGGTCGTCGAACTCCTCGCGGTGACGGAGACCGAATTCGACGCATCGGTGGTGCTCGACGATGCGGAGGAGGGCCCCGACGCGGTGCGCGTGTTCCTCACCCCGGAGTCCGCGCGCGAGTTCGCGACGCGCTCCAACCGGGTCATCTCGGCAGGCCGACCGCCCTGTCCTCTGTGTGACGAGCCGCTGGACCCGGAGGGCCACATCTGCGTGCGCACCAACGGCTATCGGCGCGGCGCCTTCGCCGAGTCCGACGATGACATCGACATCTGACGGCGGGTCCGACGACGCCGTCCGGGAAGAGGTGTTGCGCAGCGGCGAGCTGACCGTCATCGGACGCATCCGCTCGGCCAGCAACGCGACGTTCCTGTGTGAGGCGAATCTCGGCGAGCAGCAAGTGCATTGCGTCTACAAGCCGATCGCGGGTGAGGCGCCGCTGTGGGACTTCCCCGACGGCACGCTGGCCGGTCGTGAGCGCGGCGCGTACGTGGTGTCGGCCGCGTTGGGATGGAATATCGTGCCCTACACCATCATTCGCGAGGGACCCGCGGGCGAGGGCATGGTGCAGTTGTGGGTCGACCAGCCGGGCGACGAGGTCGACGACGAACGGCCCCCGGGTCCGGACCTGGTGGATTTGCTTCCGGCGGGGCGCATCCCGCCCGGCTTTCTGCCGATCCTGCAGGCCTACGACTACGCGGGCGACGAGGTCACCCTGGTGCACGCCGACGACGACCGGCTGCGCCGGATGGCGGTGTTCGACGTGCTGGTCAACAACGCCGACCGCAAGGGCGGCCACATCCTGTCCGGGGTGGACGGGCGCGTGTACGGCGTCGACCACGGGGTGACGCTGCACGTCGAGGACAAGCTGCGCACGGTGCTGTGGGGCTGGGCCGGTAAACCCGTCGACGACCAGACGCTCGAATCGGTGGCCGCACTGCGCGACCAGCTGCGAGACGGGCTCGCCGACGAGCTGTGCACGCTCATCACCGAGCGGGAGGTCGCCGCGCTGCTCGCCAGAACCGTTGCGCTGCTCTCCGATCCGGTGATGCCCCGCCCCGATCGTCGCCGCCCGATCCCGTGGCCGGCGTTCTGACGCCGAGCCTGTCGCGCCGGTGAGGGACACGTTGGTGATACTGACCTGATGAGCCTGACCGATGCGTCGCTGGCCGCCGAGGTGGCCGCCGAGGCGGGCGAGATGCTGCTGAAGGTTCGCGAGCAGGTGGGTTTCTACGACCCCTACGACCTCGGCGACACCGGGGACAAGCTCGCCAACAAGCTGATCCTCGACCGGCTCCGCGCGGCGAGGCCCGACGACCACGTGCTCTCCGAAGAGGCCGTCGACGACCTCTCGCGCGTGGACGCCGACCGGTGCTGGATCGTCGACCCGGTCGACGGCACCCACGAGTTCTCCATGCCACGACGCACGGACTGGGCCGTCCATATCGCGCTGTGGCTCCGCGACGGCGGCCCCAACGGGCGCATCACCGACGCCGCGGTCGCACTGCCCGCCCGCAACGAGGTCTACCGCACCGACACCGTCACCCCGCCGCCGCCGCGCACCGAGGGTCCGATTCTCATCACCGCGAGCGCGAACCGGCCGCCGCCGGTGCTGTGGTGGCTGCGCGACCGCATGGACATCCAACTGGTGCGGATCGGGTCGGCCGGCGCCAAGGCGATGGCCGTGGTGCGCGGCGACGTCGACGCCTACCTACACGCCGGCGGTCAGTGGGAGTGGGATTCCGCCGCACCCGCCGGCGTGGTTCAGGCGGCGGGCCTGCACGCCTCGCGCCTCGATGGTTCAGAGCTGATCTACAACCGGCGCGATCCCTACCTGCCCGACCTGCTGATGTGCCGGCCGGAGCTCAGCGAAGCGCTGCTGGAGGAGATCCTGGCCGCGTTCCAGAACCGCTGGCGTCACTGAATCGGGAATGAAATGGCCGCCCGCGATGTCGGTGGAGTCGATGCCTAAAGTCGAGACTATGAATTCGTGGCCGGCTCCCGTCGTCCCGGCGCTGCCGGGCCGCGGACCCCAGCTACGTCTCTACGACAGCGCCGACCGACAGGTCCGGCCCGTCGGCGCGGGTGAAACCGCCACAATGTACGTCTGCGGAATCACCCCCTACGACGCGACGCACCTCGGCCACGCCGCGACCTACCTGACGTTCGACCTCGTGCATCGCGTCTGGCTGGATGCGGGCCACCAGGTGCGCTACGTGCAGAACATCACCGACGTCGACGACCCGCTGTTCGAACGCGCGCAACGCGACGGCGTCGACTGGCGCGAACTCGCCGACCGCGAGACCGAGCTGTTCCGCGAGGACATGGCGGCGCTGCGGGTGCTGCCGCCGCACGACTACGTCGCCGCAACCGAGGCCATCGCCGAGGTCATCGAGATCGTCGAGAAGCTGCTGGCATCCGGCGCCGCCTACGTCGTCGAGGACGCCGAGTATCCCGACGTGTACTTCCGCGCCGACGCCACCACCCAGTTCGGCTACGAGTCCGGATACGACCGCGACACCATGCGCCGGCTGTTCGCCGAACGCGGCGGCGACCCCGACCGGCCCGGTAAAGGTGACGAACTCGACGCCCTGTTGTGGCGTGCGCAGCGGCCAGGGGAGCCGAGCTGGCCCTCGCCGTTCGGGCCGGGGAGGCCGGGGTGGCACGTGGAATGCGCCGCGATCGCGTTGAGCCGCATCGGCACCGACCTCGACATCCAGGGCGGCGGCAGCGACCTGATCTTCCCGCACCACGAATTCTCGGCCGCCCACGCCGAATCCGTCACCGGCGAGCGGAGATTCGCGCGTCACTACGTGCACGCCGGGATGATCGGCTGGGACGGCCACAAGATGAGCAAGAGCCGCGGCAACCTGGTACTGGTCTCGCGGCTGCGCGCCGAGGGTGTCGACCCCGCGGCGATCCGGCTCGGGCTGTTCGCCGGGCACTACCGCGAAGACCGGTACTGGAGCGACGACGTGCTCGCCGAGGCCGTCGAGCGTCTCGGCCGGTGGCGTACGGCGGTGGCGCTGCCCGCGGGGCCCGACGCGACCGACGTGGTGAACCGGGTTCGCCGGTACCTGGCCGACGATCTGGACACCCCGAAAGCACTTGCCGCGCTGGATGGTTGGGTCACCGACGCGCTGAGCTACGGCGGGCACGATCCGGAGGCCGGGCGCACGGTGGCCGCCGCCGTCGACGCGCTGCTGGGGGTTCGGCTGTAGAACATCGCCGCGCTCCCTTCGCGCGGGGTACGTTTTCGCCCATGGTTTCTGTGAACGGCAAAGTCGTCCTCATCACCGGCGGGGCGAACGGCATCGGCGAAGAGGTCGCCCGCCGCCTGCACGCCAAGGGCGCGAAGTTGGTGCTGACCGACCTGGACGGGCAACGTCTGGATGAGGTCGCCGCGCGGTTCGGCAACGAGGGTGTGGTCACCGCCGTCGCCGACGTGCGGGATCTGGCCGCGATGGAGTCCGCCGTCGCCAAGGGTGTCGAGCGGTTCGGCGGCATCGACATCGTGATGGCCAACGCGGGCATCGCGACGTACGGGTCGGTGCTGCAGGTCGACCCGGTGGCGTTCCGCACGTTGATCGACGTCAACGTCGTGGGTGTCTTCCATACCGTTCGTGCGGCGCTGCCGTCGGTGATCGAGCGCCGCGGTTATGTGCTGATCGTGTCCTCGGCGGCCGCCTATGCGGCCTCGGCCGGCATGGCGCCCTACGACGCGTCCAAGGCCGCGGTGGAGCACTTCGCCAACGCGTTACGCCTGGAGGTGGCACACCGCGGCGTCGACGTCGGGTCGGCGCACATGCTCTGGATCGACACCCCGCTGGTGCAGGAGAGCCGGTCGGACCTGCCGAGCGCCCGCGCGATGCTCGACGCCCTGCCGGGTCCGCTGGGCAAGACCACGTCGGTGCGCGAGTGCGGGGAGTTGTTCGTCAAGGGCATCGAGGAGCGCAAGCGGCAGATCAACTGCCCCCGCTTCGTCGGCCTCATGCGCTGGCTCAAGCCGCTGTTGTCGTCGCGGCTGGGGGAGCGCGCCTCGCTCAAGTCGGTGCCCGAACTGCTGCCGAAGATGGACGCCGAGGTGGCGGCGCTGGGCCGATCGATGAGCGCGCGCACCGAAGCGCTGGAAAAGCGTTGATCCGACGGATCGCGGCGCTGGTAACGGCCACACTGCTGGCCGCATGCGGCTCAACCGATTCGAAGGAGACCGCAACACCTGCGCCGCCGCCCCCCAGTGATGCGGCGGTGAGCCCCGAGCAGGCCAGAGCGATCGCCAGGGAGGCCTACATCTACGGCTTCCCGCTGGTAGACAGCTACCGGATCCGGTATGCGTACTTCGTCAACAAGCAGAGTCCGGAGTACAAGGGCGGCTTCAACGAAATCCACAACGAGGCAAGGCTTTACACGCCCGAGGACACGGCGGTGCAGACGCCGAACGCCGATACGCCGTACTCGATGCTGGGGCTGGATCTGCGCTCCGAGCCGCTGGTGCTGACGGTCCCGCCGGTCGAACAGGACCGGTACTACTCGCTGCAGTTCATCGACGGCTACACGTACAACGTCGCCTATGTCGGCAGCCGCACCACGGGCAACGGCGGCGGCAAGTACCTGGTGGCGGGCCCGAACTGGACGGGTGACAAGCCCGAGGGGATCGACGAGGTGATTCGCTTCGATACGGACCTCGCGTCGGTGATCTACCGCACGCAGTTGTTCGGCCCGTCGGATCTCGAGAACGTCAAGCGGATTCAGGCCGGCTATCAGGTGACTCCGCTGTCGGTGTATCTGAACCGGCCGGCGCCCGCGCCGGCCCCGCCGATCGACTTCGTGCCGCCATTGACTCTGGACCAGCAGCGGACGTCGCCGCAGTTCTTCGAGATCCTGGGCGTCACGCTGCGGACCGCCCCCACGCTGCCCGAGGAGCGAGAGCTCCGCGCGCGGTTCGCCAAGCTCGGAATTGGGCCCGAAGGGGACTTCGAGGCCGACAAGCTCTCGCCCGAGATGCGGGCCGCCGTCGAGGGCGGTATGGCCGACGCATGGGCCGAGCTGGACAAGCTGAAGAAGGACAAGATCGAGACGGGTGAGATCGGTTCGGCGCAGTTCTTCGGCACGGCCGCGGATCTGAAGGGCAACTACCTGTACCGGATGGCCGGCGCGGTGTTCGGGATCTTCGGCAACACCGCCGCCGAGGCGCTGTACCCCGGCATCGTCACCGATTCGACCGGTGCCCCGCTGACGGGCGCCAACAACTACGTCGTCAAACTCCCTTCGGGTCAGTTGCCGCCGGTCAATGCGTTCTGGTCACTGACGATGTACGAGATGCCGCAGAGTCTGCTCGTCGACAACCCGATTCAGCGGTATCTGATCAACTCGCCGATGCTGACCAGCCTGGTGCCCGACCCCGACGGCGGCTACACCGTCTACGTGCAGAACTCCTCGCCCGGCCCCGGCAAGGAGGCCAATTGGTTGCCCGCCCCGAAGGGGCCGTTCCAGATGATCATGCGGCTGTACTGGCCCAAGCCCGACGCGCTCAACGGCACTTGGAAGCCGCCGCAAGCCGTCAAGGCATAGCTATCCCCGGAAGCCGGGGCCGCGGCGGCGCAGGTAGCGCTCGAACTCGGCGGCCAGCGCGTCGCCGTCGATCTTGCCGAGCGCCTCGGTCATGTCGACCTCGGCGTCGCCGCGTTCCTCGAGCGACTGCACGTACTCGGCGATCTCGTCGTCTTCGGCGGTCATCTCCGACACCGCCTGCTCCCACTCCTCGGCGGCGGTCGGCAGGTCGGCCAGGGGCACCTCGATGTCGAGCACGTCCTCGACGCGCCGCAGCAGCGCCACCGTCGCCTTCGGATTCGGCGGCTGGGAGACGTAGTGGGGGACCGCGGCCCAGAACGTCACCGCGGGGATGCCCGCCTGCACACACGCGTCCTGGAACACGCCGGCAATGCCGGTCGGGCCCTCGTATCGCGTCTCCTCCAGCCCGAAGACCTTCGCGGAGTCCGACGAGTAGGCCGCACCCGACACCGGAACCGGCCGCGTATGCGGCGTGTCGGCCAGCAGGGCGCCCAGGATGACGACGGTCTGCACGTTGAGCTTGTCGGCGATGGCCAACAGTTCCGAGCAGAAGGTTCGCCAGCGCATGTTGGGCTCGACACCGTGCATCAGCACGATGTCTCGGTCCGATCCGGGCGGGCGGCAGTGCGAAATCCGCATCGACGGCCACACCAGTTCCCGCGTGACCCCGTCGACCTGCCTGATCACGGGCCGGTTCACCTGGTAGTCGTAGTAGGCCTCGTCGTCGATCTCGACGATGGTCTCGGCCTCCCAGATGGCGTCGAGGTGCTCCACCGCATCACTGGCCGCATCACCTGCGTCGTTCCAGCCTTCGAAGGCCGCGACGACGATGGTGTCGGTCAGTTCGGGCAGGTCGGGCGGTTTGAAACCGCTCGCATCCGACAAGGTCACGCAGCCAGCGTAAGCCCTTCGAGGCGGGTAGGAGCGCCATCGCCACACGAGCTGATTTGATCCGCCGACTACCCTGGATCCGTGGCTGACGTAGACGCTCTCGTGCGCGACACCGCTTTGCTCGACGCCTTTACGGCGCGGGTCATGGTCGGTGCCGGCGCGATGCGTACCCGGCCTGCGGCAGCCGGTTGCGTCGTCGACGCCGTCGAGTCGCCGAATGACGCATGTTCCGGCGTCACCGGGGCGAAATACGTTCGGCTGCAAGTTGGTTGACCAGGGTGTCGACGACTTTGCCGACAGGATCCGCCAGCGCTGACTCAATGTCGCGTTTCGCCGGGCGGGTCAGGCCGATCGCCGCGACGATATGGGCGTCCACACGTCGATCGGATGACAACGTAGACTTTCCTGGTCGAGAGGCGTTGCAACGGTTACCCGAGGAACTCGGTTCCCACTCGGTGGCCGCCACGCTCGGCAGAAAGCAAGGACGCCTTCCTAACCGGAAGGAGCGCACATGAACGCCGTTGAGCCGAACACCTTCGCGCAGAACCTTCGCCCAGACTGCACCGACGAACTGACGGCGGCACTGCGGCAGCGCATCCTGGTGATCGACGGCGCGATGGGCACGGCGATCCAGCGCGACCGGCCCGACGAGGCCGGGTACCGCGGCGAGCGCTTCAAGGACTGGCCGAGCGACGTCCAGGGCAACAACGACCTGCTCAACCTCACCCAGCCGCAGATCATCGAGGCGATCCACCGTGAGTACCTCGACGCAGGCGCCGACATCATCGAGACCAACACGTTCAACGCGAACGCGATCTCGCTCTCCGATTACGGCATGGAGGAGTTCGCCTACGAGCTGAATCACGCGGGCGCAGCCCTGGCCCGTGCGGCCTGCGATGAGGTCGGCAGCGCCGACAAGCCGCGCTACGTCGCCGGCGCGCTCGGGCCGACGACACGGACCGCGTCGATCTCGCCGGACGTCAACAACCCCGGCGCGCGCAACGTCACCTACGACCAGCTGGTAGCGGCGTACCTCGAGGCCGCGAACGGCCTGGTCGACGGCGGCGCCGACATCATCCTGGTGGAGACGATCTTCGACACGCTGAACGCCAAGGCCGCGGTGTTCGCGATCGAGACGCTGTTCGAGGAGCGCGGACGCCGCTGGCCGGTGATCATCTCGGGCACCATCACCGACGCGTCGGGACGGACACTGTCCGGCCAGGTCACCGAGGCGTTCTGGAACTCGATCCGGCACGCCCGGCCGCTGGCGGTCGGCCTGAACTGCGCGTTGGGCGCACCCGAGATGAGGCCGTACATCGCCGAGATCTCGCGCATCGCCGACACGTTCGTCTCCTGCTACCCGAACGCCGGCCTGCCCAACGCGTTCGCCGAGTACGACGAAACCCCCGACAGCCAGGCCGGGTACGTCGCCGACTTCGCCGACGCGGGCTTCGTCAACATGGTCGGTGGGTGCTGCGGTACGACGCCGGCGCACATCGCCAAGATCGCCAAGGCCGTCGAGGGCAAGGCGCCGCGCCAGGTGCCGGACATCCCGGTCGCCACCCGGCTGGCGGGCCTGGAGCCGCTGAACATCGACGACAACTCCCTGTTCGTGAACATCGGTGAGCGCACCAACATCACCGGCTCGGCCCGGTTCCGCAACCTGATCAAGGCCGAGGACTACGACACCGCGCTGTCGGTGGCCCTGCAGCAGGTCGAGGTCGGTGCTCAGGTCATCGACATCAACATGGACGAGGGCATGATCGACGGCGTCGCCGCGATGGACCGGTTCACCCGGCTGATCGCGGCCGAACCCGACATCAGCCGCGTGCCGGTGATGATCGACTCCTCCAAGTGGGAGGTCATCGAGGCGGGCCTGAAGAACGTCCAGGGCAAGCCGATCGTCAACTCGATCTCCCTGAAGGAGGGCGAGGAGAAGTTCGTCCGCGAGGCGCGGCTGTGCCGCAAGTACGGCGCCGCCGTCGTCGTGATGGCATTCGACGAGCAGGGCCAGGCCGACAACCTGGAGCGCCGCAAGCAGATCTGCGGGCGCGCCTACCGGATCCTGACCGAGGAGGTCGGCTTCCCGGCCGAGGACATCATCTTCGACCCGAACTGCTTCGCGCTGGCCACCGGCATCGAAGAGCACGCGACCTACGGCATCGACTTCATCGAGGCCTGCGCCTGGATCAAGGAGAACCTCCCCGGGGTGCACCTCTCCGGCGGCATCTCGAACGTGTCGTTCTCGTTCCGCGGCAACAACCCTGTGCGCGAGGCGATCCACGCGGTGTTCTTGTTCCACGCCATCAAGGCCGGCCTGGACATGGGCATCGTCAACGCGGGCGCCCTGGTGCCCTACGACTCGATCGATCCGGAATTGCGGGATCGGATCGAGGACGTCGTGCTGAACCGCCGTGAGGACGCGGCCGAACGTCTGCTCGAGATCGCCGAGCGGTTCAACACCACGGAAAAGGGTGAGGACCCCGCGGAGGCCGAGTGGCGCAGCCTGCCGGTGCGTGAGCGGATCACGCACGCCCTGGTGAAGGGCATCGACGCGCACGTCGACGACGACACCGAGGAATTGCGAGCCGAGATCGCCGCCGCGGGTGGGCGTCCGATCGAGGTGATCGAGGGACCGCTGATGGACGGCATGAACGTCGTCGGCGACCTGTTCGGCTCGGGCAAGATGTTCCTACCCCAGGTCGTGAAGTCGGCGCGCGTGATGAAGAAGGCCGTCGCCTACCTGCTGCCCTACATCGAGGCGGAGAAGGTGGAGGCCGGGACAACCGGCTCCAAGGACACCAACGGCACGATCGTGATGGCGACCGTCAAGGGCGACGTCCACGACATCGGCAAGAACATCGTCGGAGTCGTGTTGCAGTGCAACAACTTCGAAGTGATCGACCTCGGTGTGATGGTGCCGGCCCAGAAGATCCTGGACGCGGCCAAGGAGCACGACGCCGACATCATCGGGCTGTCCGGCCTGATCACCCCTTCGCTGGACGAGATGGTCAACTTCGCCGCCGAGATGGAACGCGAAGGGCTCGAGATCCCGCTGCTGATCGGCGGCGCGACCACGTCGCGTGCGCACACCGCGGTCAAGGTGGCGCCGCGCCGCAGCGGTCCGGTGGTCTGGGTCAAGGACGCGTCGCGTTCGGTGCCGGTCGCGGCCGCGCTGCTCGACGACAAGCAGCGCCCGGCGCTGCTGGAGGCGACCGAGAAGGACTACGCATCGCTGCGGGAACGGCACGCCCAGAAGAACGAGCGGCCCACGGTGACGCTCGAGAAGGCCCGCGCGAACCGCACCCCGATCGACTGGGACGGATACACGCCGCCCGTGCCCGCCCAGGGTCTCGGCGTGCGGGAGTTCCTCGATTACGACCTTGCGGAGTTGCGCGAATTCATCGACTGGCAGCCGTTTTTCAATGCCTGGGAGATGAAGGGCCGCTTCCCGGACATCCTCAACAACCCGGCATCGGGTGAGGCCGCGCGCAAGCTGTTCGACGACGCCCAGGAGATGCTCGACACCGTCATCAAGGAGAAGTGGCTGACGGCCAACGGGGTGATCGGCTTCTACCCGGCCAACGCGGTCGGCGACGACGTCGAGGTCTACACCGACGACACGCGTAGCGAGGTGCTCACGACGTTGCACAACCTGCGTCAGCAGGGCGAGCACCGCGAGGGCATCCCGAACCGGTCCCTCGGCGATTTCATCGCGCCCAAGGACACGGGGTTGGCGGACTACATCGGCACATTCGCCGTCACAGCGGGGCTCGGCAGCGCCGAGAGGATCGCCGAGTTCAAGGCGGCACACGACGACTACAGCGCAATCCTGCTGGAGTCACTCGCCGACCGGCTTGCCGAGGCATTCGCCGAGCGGCTGCATCAGCGGGTCCGCACGGAGTTCTGGGGCTACCAGCCGGACGAGCAACTCGACAACGACGCGCTCATCGAAGAGAAGTACGTCGGAATCCGTCCCGCCCCCGGCTATCCGGCGTGCCCGGAGCACACCGAGAAGGTGACGATCTGGGAGCTGATGGATGTCAAGGAGCGCACCGGTATCGAGCTGACCGAGTCGATGGCGATGTGGCCCGGCGCCGCCGTCAGCGGCCTGTACTTCTCGCATCCGCAGTCGCAGTACTTCGTGGTCGGCCGGCTGGCGCAGGATCAGGTCGCCGACTACGCAAAGCGCAAGGGCTGGACGTTGAAGGAAGCCGAGCGCTGGCTGTCCTCCAACCTCGGCTACAACCCCGAGGATTGAGCACAATGAGAGCCGTTCTGTTCGATATGGACGGCACCCTTGTCGATTCCGAAAAGCTCTGGGACATCTCGCTTGCGGCGCTGTACACCGAACTGGGCGGTGAGCTGACTCCGCAGGTGCGCGAAACGATGGTGGGCGGTTCGGCCGAGGACACCATCGCCACCGTGTACACCGACCTCGGCCTCGATCCGGATCCGCGCGCCATGGCCGAATCGAGCCGGTGGCTGCACAATTACACCGCCGAGTTGTTCGACGAGGGCCTGCCGTGGTGCGTCGGGGCGCAGGAGTTGCTGAATGAGCTTGCCGCGCAGCAAGTCCCGATGGCTCTGGTGACCAACACCCTGCGTGCATTGACCGATCGCGCCTTGAACAGCATTGGCGCACACTACTTCTCGGTGACGGTGTGCGGTGACGAGGTGGCCCGCGGCAAGCCAGCGCCCGACGTCTACGAGCGCGCGGCAGCGCTACTGGGCCTCGATCCGGGTGCGTGCCTGGCCATCGAGGATTCGGTCACCGGCACGGCCGCCGCCGAGGGCGCCGGATGCCCGGTGCTGGTGGTACCCAACGACGTAGCGGTGCCCACCGGCCCGCGGCGGCGACAGATTTTCTCGCTCGCCGGATTGCGCGCCGCGGACTTGCGGCGCGTCCATTCCGAACTGATGACGACCCCCGGGGAACGCACCGCCTGACCACCGGTCTGTGATTGAATGTGACGTCCATCACGGCACGTTGGGGAAAGGTCTCACATGACGCACGGACCCGTCGGTGATCCTTCGACAGGTGTGGACTACGAGGAATCCGAGCACAGCGGCCGCGTCGTCCTCATCGCGTCCGTCGCGGCATTGGGTGGCCTGCTGTTCGGTTACGACAGCGCGGTCATCAATGGTGCGGTGTCCGCCGTCGAGGACCACTTCCAGACCACCAAGGCGGTGACCGGTGCCGCCGTCGCGGCGGCGCTGATCGGTGCGGCGCTGGGTGCGGTCGTCGCGGGCCGACTCGCCGACAAGATCGGCCGGCTGTCGGTGATGAAGATCGCCGCGCTGCTGTTCCTCATCAGCGCCTTCGGCACCGGCCTGGCGGCGAACGTGTGGATGTTCGGGCTGTTCCGCGTGGTCGGTGGTCTCGGCGTGGGCGTGGCATCGGTCATCGCACCGGCCTACATCGCCGAGACCTCGCCGCCGCGGATCCGCGGGCGGTTGGGGTCGCTACAACAGCTCGCGATCGTCACCGGCATCTTCGTGTCGCTGGCCGTCGACGCCCTGCTGGCCCACATCGCGGGCGGGTCGCGCGAGGAACTGTGGTTGGGGTTGCCGGCCTGGCGCTGGATGTTCCTCGTGATGGCGGTGCCCGCGGTCCTGTACGGCGGGCTGGCGTTCACGATCCCCGAGTCGCCCCGTTATCTCGTTGCCACATACCGGATTCCGGAAGCCCGACGAGTGCTGACAAAGTTGCTGGGGGAGAAGAACCTCGAGCTCACGATCTCGCGCATCAAGGAATCGGTGAAATCGGAGAAGCCCCCGTCGTGGCGCGACCTCCGCAAACCCACCGGTGGGCTATACGGCATCGTCTGGGTGGGTGTGTTGCTGTCGGTGTTCCAGCAATTCGTCGGCATCAACGTGATCTTCTACTACTCGAACGTGCTGTGGGAGGCCGTCGGATTCGGCGAGGGGCAGGCGTTCGTCATCACCGTGATCACTTCGGTGACCAACATCGTCACCACGCTGATCGCGATCGCGCTGATCGACAAGGTCGGGCGCAAGCCGTTGCTGTTGGTCGGGTCGACGGGTATGGCGGTCACCCTCGGCACGATGGCGATCATCTTCGGCACGGCGCCCGTGGTCGACGGTCAGCCCGACCTGAGCGGCGTCGCCGGTCCGATCGCGCTGGTGGCCGCGAATCTGTTCGTCGTCTCGTTCGGTATGTCGTGGGGACCGGTCGTCTGGGTGCTGCTCGGCGAGATGTTCCCCAACCGGATCCGCGGTGCCGCGCTCGGACTGGCCGCCGCGGCGCAGTGGCTGGCGAACTGTGCGATCACGGCGTCGTTCCCGGCCCTCGGTGACTTCTCGCTCGGTGTTGCTTACGGCTTCTACGCGCTCTGCGCGGCGCTGTCCTTCTTCTTCGTCTGGAAGTTCGTCGCCGAGACCAAGGGCAAACACCTCGAGGACATGGGCAACGAGAGCACGCAACAGGAGGAGAGCGTCTGACCGGCATCGACGAGTCGGTCGACGTTCTGGTCGCCGGCTCCGCTGGGGCGCTGGCCGGGGCCTATACCGCTGCGCGCGAGGGACTTTCGGTTGCCATCGTGGAGGCGACCGACAGGTTCGGCGGCACGTTCGCCTACTCCGGCGGCGGCGGCATGTGGTATCCGTGCAATCCCGTGCTGCAAAGGGCCGGATGCGACGACAGCATCGAGGACGCGCTGCGCTACTACCGCGAGGTCGTCGGCGACCGCACACCAGCGTCGCTTCAAGAGACTTACGTCCGCGGCGGCGCGGAGCTGATCGAATACCTCGAACGCGACGAGCACTTCGCGTTCAAAATCCTGCCGTGGCCGGACTACTACAGTTCGGTCGCCGGGACCCGCACCGACGGCATGCGCCACATCGTCTCCAAGGCGGTGCCCGACGAACGCCTCGGCCGGTTCGCGGGCCTGGTTCGTGGGCCGCTCGACCACGAGCGTCTCGGGGCGCCGCAGCCCGATCTGCTCACCGGCGGCCGTGCGCTGGTCGGACGGTTCCTGTGGGCGATGGCCGACAACCCCGCCGTGACCGCCCACCTGGCCACCAGCCTGGTCGAACTGGTCGTCGACGGTGGTCGCGTCGTCGGCGCGGTGGTGGAGCGCGACGGTGTGCGCCGCACGATCGGGGCACGGCGTGGTGTGCTGCTCGCCACCGGCGGCTTCGAACAGAACGCCGGGATGCGGGCCGAATTCGGCGTCCCCGGGTATGCCCGAGACACCATGGGCGCCCCGGCCAACATCGGGTTGGCGCATCGGGCGGCGATCGCCGTGGGGGCCGATACCGACCTGATGGATCAGGCGTGGTGGTCGCCGGGGTTGATCCATCCCGACGGCCGCGCCGCGTTCGCGCTGTGCTTCACCGGCGGAATCTTCGTCGACCGGTCGGGTCGGCGGTTCGTCAACGAGTCGACGGCCTACGACCGCCTGGGCCGAGCGATCCTGCGCGCCATGCGGGACGGGACGGTCGCCTCGCCGTACTGGATGGTCTACGACAGCCGGGCGGGTGAGCAGCCGCCCGTGATGGCCACCAACGTGTCGTTTTCGCCGACGGAGCAGTACGTGTCGAAGGGCCTGTGGGTGCAGGCCGACACGCTGGCGGCGCTCGCCGAGCAGATCGGCGTACTGGCAACGCATTTGGAGGAAACGGTCCGCCGCTTCAACGAGTTCGCGGCACGCGGCGTCGACGACGACTTCGGCCGTGGCGGCGAATCGTTCGACCGGGCCTTCACCGGTGGCGCGTCGCCGCTGGTGCCGATCGACACCCCGCCCTACCGTGCGGCGGCGTTCGGCGTCTCCGACCTCGGCACCAAGGGCGGGCTGCGCACCGACACCGACGCCCGCGTCCTCGATACCTCCGGACGGCCGATTCCCGGTCTGTACGCGGCGGGCAACACGATGGCGGCCGTCTCCGGGGAGACCTACCCGGGAGGGGGCAATCCGATCGGGGTGTCGCTGTTGTTCAGCCACCGCGCTGCGCTGCACATGGCACGCAGATGAGGGTGGCGGGCAAACCGGCGTGACCCGGCGGGTGTGACCGTGAAACAATCGCGTGCCGTGAAGACCTTCGATGCCCTGTTCGCTGAGCTCAGCGAACGCGCCCGCACCCGCCCCGCCGGTAGCGGAACCGTCGCCGCGCTGGACGGAGGCGTGCACGGCATCGGTAAGAAGATCCTCGAAGAGGCCGGTGAGGTGTGGCTCGCGGCCGAACACGAAAGCGATGAGTCGCTCGCCGAGGAGATCAGCCAGCTCCTGTACTGGACCCAGGTGCTGATGCTCTCTCGCGGCCTCACCCTCGACGACGTCTACAGGAAGCTCTGAATGCCCGCCCTTCGGGTCGCCGTCCCCAACAAAGGCACCCTTTCCGAGCCCGCGAGCGAGATCCTCTCCGAGGCCGGATACCGGCGGCGCACCGACACCAAGGACCTCACGGTCGTCGACCCCGCCAACAATGTCGAGTTCTTCTTCCTGCGGCCCAAAGACATTGCGATCTACGTCGGTTCGGGGCAGCTCGATTTCGGAATCACCGGACGCGACCTGGCGGCCGAATCGGATGCGCCGGTGCACGAGCGGCTGGCACTCGGCTTCGGGTCGTCCACCTTCCGGTACGCCGCTCCAGCCGGACGTGATTGGCGGGTCAAGGATCTCGCGGGCAAACGGATCGCCACCGCATTCCCCAATCTGGTTCGTAAGGACCTGGCGGCGCACGGCATCGAGGCGACGGTGATCCGGCTCGACGGCGCGGTGGAGATCTCGGTCCAACTCGGCGTGGCCGACGCGATCGCCGACGTGGTCGGCTCCGGCCGCACGCTCGGACTGCACAATCTCGTGGCGTTCGGCGAGTCCCTCTGTGACTCTGAGGCGATCCTGATCGAGCGCGAAGGTGCACCGGACAGCCCGACGGGCGCCCAGTTGGTCGCGCGTGTGCAAGGCGTGGTGTTCGGGCAGCAGTACCTGATGCTCGACTACGACTGCCCCCGTAGCGTGCTCGAGAGCGCGACCGCGGTGACGCCCGGCTTGGAATCCCCGACCATCGCCCCGCTGGCCGACCCGGCGTGGGTGGCCGTGCGCGCGCTGGTGCCGCGCCGCGACGTGAACGCGATCATGGATGAACTCGCCGCCATCGGTGCGAAGGCGATCCTGGCGTCCGACATCCGATTCTGCCGCTTCTGATTCGACGCGAAACGGTCCGGCCTGCGTGTTAGCGTCCGGAGGTCGATAACACCGGCCGGAGGTCGCTATGACGCACGTCCTGATTCTGGTTCTCGCTCTTCTGATCGGCGTCATCGCCGGTCTGCGCGCGCTCACGGCACCCGCGGTGGTCTCCTGGGGCGCGCTGCTGGGGTGGATCGATCTCGACGGGAAATGGTCGGAGTGGATGGCACATCCGATCACGGTCACGGTGCTGACCATCTTCCTGCTGGTCGAGTTGGTCACCGATCAGCTGCCGAGCACACCGAGCCGCAAGTCGGCGCCGCAGTTCATCACGCGGCTCATCATGGGCGCCTTCGCGGGAGCGGTGATCGGCAGCGCGTACTTCCACACCTTCAGCGCTCTCGGCGCCGGCATGATCGGCGCGGTGCTCGGCACGATGGCCGGTGCCGCGGCACGCCAGCGTTTCGCCGACCTGCGCAGCGGTCAGGACCGTCCCGGCGCCATCCTCGAGGACATCGTCGCGGTGGGCGGCGGCTTCCTGATCGCGCTCCTGGTCAGCCTGGTCTGAACGGCACGCTGTGACAGAACGATTCGACGCGATCATCGTCGGTGCCGGGCAGGCCGGCCCACCGCTGGCGGGGCGGCTCACCGAGGCGGGACAGACGGTCGCGGTCATCGAACGCAAGCTCGTCGGCGGAACGTGCGTCAACTACGGGTGTATCCCGACCAAGACCCTGGTCGCCAGCGCGCACGCCGCTCATCTCGCCCGCCGCGGCGCCGAATACGGGGTCAGCACAGGCGATGTCAGCGTCGACATGGCGAAGGTCAAGGCGCGCAAGGACAAGATCGTGCACGGCGACCGCGAGGGCGTCGAGTCCTGGCTCGAGGGCATGGACGGATGCACGTTCATCCGCGGCCACGCGCGGTTCTCCGACCCGCACACGATCCGCGTCGACGACCGTGTGCTGCACGGCGACAAGATCTTCCTCAACGTGGGTGGTCGAGCGGTGGCGCCCGACATGCCGGGGCTGTCGGACATCGACTATCTCACCAACGTCGGCATCCTCGAACTGGACACCGTCCCCGAACATCTCGTCATCATCGGCGGCAGTTACATCGCGCTGGAGTTCGCGCAGATGTACCGGCGATTTGGGGCGGCCGTCACCGTGATCGAGAAGGGGCCGCGGCTGACCTCACGCGAGGATGAGGACGTCTCGGCCGCGGTCAAAGACATTCTCGAAGCCGAGGGCATCGATGTCGTCGTGAACGCCGACGCGATCCGATTCGTCAGGTCTGACAACGGTTTCGAGGTTGTCCCGAGCGAAGGTGCGGCGCCGATTGCGGGCACTCATCTGCTCGTCGCGGTCGGCCGAGCCCCGAACACCGACGATCTGGGACTCGAGAACGCCGGCGTCGAGACCGACGGGCGCGGTTTCATCGTCGTCGACGACCAGTTGCGCACCAGTGTCGAGCACATCTGGGCGATGGGGGACTGCAACGGCAAGGGTGCGTTCACGCACACGTCGTACAACGACTTCGAGATCGTCGCGGCGAACCTGCTCGATGACGACCCGCGCCGCGTCAGCGACCGCATCACCACCTACGCGCTCTACATCGACCCGCCGCTGGGCCGCGCCGGGCTGACGGAAGACCAGGTGCGCAAGTCGGGCCGAAAGGCGTTGGTCGGCAAGCGCCCGATGACACGCGTCGGGCGTGCGGTGGAGAAGGGGGAGACGCAGGGCTTCATGAAGGTCGTCGTCGACGCGGAGACCGAGCAGATCCTCGGCGCGGCGATCCTCGGGGTCGGCGGCGACGAGGTGATCCACTCGATCCTCGACATCATGACCGCCAAGAAGCCCTACACCGCGATCTCCCGCACGATGCACATCCATCCGACGGTCAGCGAGTTGGTGCCTACGATGCTGCAGGAGATGACACCGCTGCAGTGACCGACCGGCCCACGATGAATTGACGTGTCACCAAGGCGAATCGGTGGCCGAGGTGGCGGTGGGTGGCGACGTCGGCGGGGTGGACCTGCTCAGGGTCGGCGTCGACGTCGGTCTGTGCGCCGGCGCCGAGGAAGAAGCCCAGCCGGTTGAGGTCGTTCTCGCTTGCGTTCGAATGATTCCAGCCCGGGGGTAGCCCGAGGCTGACCCAGTGCATGTGATGCTGCGCGGCGAACACCGCCAGCGAGACAAGGGTGTTCAGCTTGTCGCCGCTTTTACCGCCGGAGTTGGTGAACCCGGCGGCCACCTTGTCGCGCCATGCGCCGGTGACACAGCGCCGTCCGGTCTTCTCGGTGAAAGCCTGGAACGCTGCGGACACGTTGCCCATGTAGGTGGCGGTGCCGAAGATGATGCCGTCGGCCGAGTCCAGGACGTCCCAGTCGGCGTCGGTGATGCGGTCGACGGCGATCGGCGTGACGGCCGCACCCGCATCGCGTGCCCCCGCGACGACAGCTTCGGCCAGCGTGGCGGTGTGTCCGAACCCGGAGTGGTAGGCGACGGCCACTGCGGGAGCGGCGATATCAGATCCGTTGTGTACCATCTCAATTCGCTCCTGTCTGTGCGTTGTTGATCTCCGCGCGCCTGGCCAGCCAGTCCGGTAGCGGTTCGTGCTGCAGATAAGCCTGCAGGCGATCGAGATAGGCGTGGGTGCCGCCGAGGAAGCCGCCGGCGTTGCGCACACCGAGCCCGCGGTGAGTGAACCGCAACAGCGTGCCGCTGCCGTCGGGCGTCAGCTCATAGCGGACCGTGCTGTCCTCCACGATCGGTTGGTGCCATTCGTGTTCGAGGACGTGTGGGGGATCCCAGACGAGGATGCGCCCGGTGACGCGCATCCGATCAGGCGGCAACGGTGGGCCGGTGGGCACCATTTCGATCGTGCCGCCCTCGCGCGGCTCGATCGTCGTCGTGCCGAGCCATTCTCGGCGTTCCTCGGGGTCGGCGATGGCCGACCACACCGCCTCGATCGGGAAGGGCAGCCGGCGCTCGAAGGTCAGGACGGCGCGGTCGCCGTCGATGGTCAGTCGGCCGTTGCGGTCACTCATCGGAACTCCCGTGTTTGGCTTCCAGGTGACGCTCGAGGGCGTCGAGGTGGTCGGTCCAGATGCGTCGGTAGCGCGCGATCCAGTCGTCGATCGCCATGAGCCCGTCGGCGCGTAACGCGTAGATGCGGCGCTGCGCGTCGGGGCGAACCTCGACCAGGCCGACCTCGCGAAGGACCCGCAGATGGCGAGACACCGTCGGCTGGGTCAGTTCCGGCAAGCTGGCGACCAGTTCGCCCGCGGTGCGTTCACCGTCGACGAGCTGGTCGAGCAGCGCGCGGCGGCTCGGCTCGGCGACCGCTTCGAAGACGTCCATACGGTTAGTATTGCACTGCGTCTATATAGACACAAGCACATATATCTCAGGTCGCGGTGAACGGATTGTGTTCGGCGATGAGCTTCTCGATCCGCGCCTCGTCGAGCCGAACCCGAATGGTGGCGGCTTCCTGTTGGTCGCGGATCACCTTGGCCAGGGTGAACGAACTGGTGACCAGGAAGAGCGCGGTCATGGCGAGAAACAGTCGTTGCCACGGGTCAAGCGGCAGAAAGAGAATGCCGCCGAGCATGCCGAGCAGGCTCACGCCGAAGGCGATGGCGGCTTGGAGGAAGTAGGCGGCGGTGGTCCGCGCGGTGGTCGGTGTGTCCATGTCGCAAGCGTGCAGTCACGGTTCGCTTGGGGGGTAGGTAGAACTACGCGATTCGCCGTCTGTCGTCGGCTTCGGCAGTTGTCCCCAACGTCGAGTTCATCCACAGATTGGGTGGACGCGCTGTTGGCCGGGACGCTCGGCTGGCAGGATCGAAACTATGTTCGACAGCGTCGAGGACGCCGCCTTGGTGGCCGAGATCGAGGGCGCCGGGCGCGCAGAGGCGTCGGCGGCGGCGCACAAGCTGGCGCTGATCGCCGAGCTGGTGCGCCGCCGCGAGGATGCCGCTGTCGAGGATCAACAGCACTGGGTCTGTGATCCGTGGGCGGCTGCGGCGTGCGAGGTGGCGGCGGCGTTGCATGTGGGGCAACGGGCGGCGTCCAAGCAAATGCGCATCGCAGTGCAGTTGCGGGACAGGTTGCCTTTGGTGGCAGCTTTGTTCGCCGAAGGGGCGGTGAGCGCGTCGGTGGTGGCGACGCTGACGTGGCGCACTCATCTGATCGAAGACGAGCAGACACTGGCGATCGTCGATGCTCAGTTGGCTTCCAACGTCGCGGAATTCGGAGCGATGACAGCGACCCAGCTGGAGAGGACGGTCGACAAGGTCGTCGACAGTGTCGACCCGGCGGCGGTCCGGCGGACGCGGACAGCGGTGCGTGGACGCGACGTGCGGTTCGGTCATCCCGATGACGAGACGGGGACAACAACGGTGTTCGCACGGTTGGCCAACGCCGATGCCGTGGCGCTCAAGAATCGGGTAACGGTGATATCGGACGGGGTCTGCTCCGACGACCCACGCACGCCGGGACAGCGACGCTCGGACGCGCTGGGCGTGATCGGGCACAATGGAGAGCGCCTGGCGTGCCGGTGCGGCGGCGCGAAATGTCCGGCTGCAGCCGTGGATTGGCGCGCCGCGAACACGACGATCTATGTGATCGCCGAACCGGAAGCGGCGGCAGGCGCGGTGGACAAGTATCTCGATGGCGACGAGGAGTCGAATCCGCTGCCGCTTTCCGAACCCGATCCGAAACCCGAGCCGGGTCGCGGGGGCGCGGTGGTCGTCGGCGGGGGAGTGCTGCCGGCACCGATGGTCGCGCAATTGATCGCCGACGGGGCGAAGGTCACGAAACTGCCTACGCCAGAGGGAAACCCTCCAAAGACGTACCGGCCACCGGCGGTGGTGGAGCGGTTCGTCCGCATGCGGGATATGACCTGTCGGTTCCCAGGATGCGATCGCCCCGCCGAATTCTGCGATGTCGACCACACAATACCGTGGCCGGCGGGTGCAACCCATCCGTCAAATATCAAGTGTCTGTGTCGTATTCACCATTTGCTCAAGACGTTCTGGCGGGGTTGGTCGGATCAGCAGCTGCCCAATGGCGCTGTCGTGTGGACAAGTCCGTCAGGGCGCACCTACACCACGTTCCCGGCGAGCAGGACGCTCTTCCCGCTGTGGGACATCGCGACCGCCGCGCTGTCGCCACCCGCTACGTCGTCGCCACCCAGCGCGGACAAATCGGGGAAGATGCCGCGGCGCCGACGCACTCGCGCGGCCGAGCAAGCGCGCCACATCGCCGCCGAACGGGCACTCAACGAGGCTGAACTCGCCGAACGCGACCGGCGACCGCCGCCGAGGGGGTGACGGCAGACCGTCAGACGCCGGTGCGGCCGTCGATACGTTCCCGGATCAAATCGGCGTGGCCGCAGTGACGTGCGTACTCCGTGATCATGTGCGCGAAGATCCAACGCAAGCTCACTTCGTTGCCCATGAACGCACTGGTGTCGTCGAGCGAGCGCGCCGCGCAATTGGCACGCGCATGGCGAATCTCGTTCTGCCACAGCCTGATAGCCTCGCGATATGAGGAATTCGGGAACAGTTCGAAACCGCCATCGTGGCCCCGGGGGTGCGGCGTCGCGCCGAAGATCGGCGGCGCATCCTCTCCGGCCAGCACCCGGCGAAACCAGTTTCGTTCGACCTCGGCGGCATGCTGCACCAGGCCCAACAGTGTCATCTCCGATGGCTCCACCGACGCGGTGTGCAATTGCACCTCATCGAGGCCATCGCACTTGGCGGCAAGGGTCACGCGGTAGAAGTCCAGCCAACCCTCCAACGTCGTGCGCTCATCCGCATTCATTGGCGGCATCGCCCGGTCCATAGTCATCACACCCATGGTGCCCTTTGACGGGTTGATCGCACGCACCCGGTGGCTGTTGCGAAATGCCGGTCGCGGTGCTTGGTCTTGACTGTTGGGCACGAAACGATGAGGTATGGCTCGTTCGT
>NZ_LZJE01000263.1:0-757 GCF_001666865.1 Mycobacterium sp. E136 | reverse complement strand
GAGAACCTGGTCTCCGGTGTGCGCCAAGCGCTGCGCACCACCACCGACAACCGGCAGCGGTTGCGCGCGGCCGTCCACTAGCCTTAGCTCAAGTTCTTCGAAAAGACGGAAAGGGGCCCCGGCGTGGAGGTCAAGATCGGTGTCACGGACAGCCCGCGCGAGCTGAGCTTCAACAGCGCGCAGACACCCAGCGAGGTGGAGCAGTTGTTCACCGAGGCGCTGGCCAGGGATTCGGGTGTGCTGGCCCTGACCGACGAGAAGGGGCGCCGCTTTCTGGTGCAGACGTCCAAGATCGCCTACGTGGAGATCGGCGCGGCCGACGTCCGTCGTGTCGGCTTCGGGGTCGGCCTGGGAGCTAAGACCGGGTAAGCGGCACGTGTGACAGTCCGCCCCAAGCGAACTGGACGGTGCCCTCGACCGCGGCCTCCTTGGAGATCGGCCGGTCGTTGTTGAGCCAGTAGCGGGCGGAGTCCACGCTGATTGCGACCAGTCCCACCGCGATCATCCTGGCGCGGTGCGCCTCTAGCCCGGAATCCCGGCTGATCAGGTCGAACACCGCGTCGGTGCAGGCCTCGGTGGCCACCTTCACCTGCGCGGCGACCTGCGGTTCGTTGACATAGTCGTTCTCGAAGATCAGCCGGTAACCCTGGCCGTCGTGCTCGATGAAGTCGAAGAACGCCTGGACGGCCGCGCGCAACCGCTGCCGGTTGTCGGTGGTGGTGCGCAGCGCTTGGCGCACACCGGAGACCAGGTTCTC
>NZ_LZJE01000262.1:0-44108 GCF_001666865.1 Mycobacterium sp. E136 | reverse complement strand
CGAACTGCCTGCGCAGATCGTCGCGCTGCGGATCGATCGAGTTCAACTCGGCGACGATCTGGGAGGCGAGGGCGCGCAGTTTGGTGTTGGTGTGCTGGGAGCGCCACATCAGCAACTCGAACGCCGCGTCGGCGTCGATCCGGTAGACGAGCATCAGCGCGCCCTTGGCCTGCTCGATCGCTGCACGGGCCTCGAACAGCTCCGGCAGCGAGTCACTCAACGCCTGCCGGCGGGTCTGGGCGAACGTGTCGGTCAGGTCGATGTAGTAGCCCTCGGTGCCGACGACGGCACCGGTGTCGTCGAGCATCCGGTCGCCGATCACGATGACGGTGTGCACCTTGCCCGCCGTGTCGATGAACCGGTGCCGGCTGGAGAACGAGCCTCCTAGGTGCAGGGCGTGGTCCAGTAGGTCCTGCACGTGCTGACGGTCATCGGGATGCTTGTGCGACAGCAGCAACTCGGTCGTCGGGACCACGGTGCCGGGTTCGTACCCGTGCATCCGGGCCACCTCGTCGGACCATTCCCAGCGTTGTCCCACGAACCAGAACCGGAAGGTTCCGACATTGCGGTCCGCGATCGCCCAGGCCGAGGCCGACGGCAGTGGGCTGTCCGCCAGGTCCGGGTTCCCCATCTGCCCATCATCGCACTGCAGACGTTGGTTAGAGTCCGTTCTAGAAGCTCGGCACCGACCGGTCGCGCCTCATTCGGCGGGGTCGGTCGTGGCGGCCGCCCGCTCGGGGAACACCGCGGCCATCCTGCGCCTCGACGCGGGCGTGGGCACCCGCTGCGGCCACCAGAACCACCGGCCGAGCAGCGCCGCGATGGACGGTGTCATGAACGCCCGCACGACGAGGGTGTCGAACAACAGGCCCAGCGCGATCGTGCTGCCGACCTGGGCGATGCTGCGCAGATCGCCGACCACGAACGAGGCCATCGTCGCGGCGAACACCAGTCCCGCCGACGTGACCACCTTGCCCGAACCGGCCATCGCCCGGATGATGGCGACCTTGAAACCGTGGTGCAATTCCTCTTTGAACCGGGACACCAGTAGCAGGTTGTAGTCCGAGCCGACGGCCAACAGCAGGATCACCGACATCACCAGCACGATCCAGTGCAGGCGGATGCCCAGCAGGTGCTGCCACACCAGCACGGACAGGCCGAACGACGTGCCCAGCGACAGCAGCACCGTTCCGACGATCACCGCGGCCGCCACCACGGCCCGGGTGATGATCAGCATGATGATGAAAATCAAAGCCGCTGCGGACATTCCGGCGATCAAGAGGTCGTAGTTGGATCCGTCGCGCATGTCTTTGTAGGTCGCGGCGGTCCCGCCGAGGTAGATCGTGGAGCCCTCCAGCGGAGTTCCTTTGATGGCCTCCTTGGCCGCGAGCTTGATCGCGTCGATGTGGTCGATGCCCTCGGGAGTGGCCGGGTCACCCTCATGCTCGATGATGAAGCGCACCGACTTGCCATCGGGTGAGATGAAGTTGTCCATGCCGCGCTGAAAGTCTTTGTTGTCGAACGCCTCTGGCGGCAGGTAGAACGAGTCGTCGTTCATCGACTCGTCGAACGCGTCCCCCATCGCGTGCGAGTTCTCCTGCATCGCGGCCATCTGATCCTGCAACCCCTTCTGCGAGGAGTGCATAGTCAGCATCATCGTCTTCATCGTCTTCATGGTCTCGATCTGCTGAGGCAGCAGCAGGATCAATTGCGGCATCAGGCTGTCGAGGTGTTCGAGGTCCGGTACCAGGTGCTGGATGTCATCGGTCAGCGTGTCGATCCCGTCGAGGGTGTCGAAGATCGAGCGCAGCGACCAGCAGACCGGGATGTTGAAGCAGTGCGGTTCCCAGTAGAAGTAACTCCGGACGGGACGGAAGAAGTCATCGAAATCGGAGATGTGGTCCCGGATTTCGGCGATGTCGACCGTCATGTTCTTGGTCTTCTGGACCATGCTGTGGGTGGTGTCGGCCATCTGCTGCATCAGGCTGGCCATCTTTTCCATCTGGTCGATGGTCGTCTGCATCTCGTCGGCCTGGACCAGCATGTCGGCCATCCGGTCCTGCTGGTACTTCTGGTTCAGCTGGTTCGTGGTGCCCTGCATGCTGAGCAGGAACGGAATCGTCGTGTGCTCGATCGGCTTACCCTGCGGCCGGGTGATGGTCTGCACCCGCGCGATGCCCGGTGCATGGAAGATGCCCTTGGCGATCTTGTCGATCACCAAGAAGTCGGCCGAGTTGCGCAGATCGTGGTCGCTTTCGACCATCAGCAGTTCGGGATTCATCCGGGCGGCGTCGAAATGCCGGTCGGCGACGTCGTATCCGATGTTCGCCGGGGTGTCGGCCGGCAGGAAGTGCCGACCGTCGTAGTCGACCTTGTACCCGTTGAGCGCCAGCAGGCCGACCAGCGAAAGGGCGCACGTGGCCACGAGAACCGGTCCGGGCCACCGCACCACCACGACACCCACCCGCCGCCAACCGCGGGAGTTGATGGGGCGCTTCGGCTCGAACAGTCCGAAGCGGCCGCCGACGACAGTGACCGCGGGCCCCAGCGTCAGTGCGGCGATCACGGCGACGAGAATGCCCACCGCGCAGGGCACCGCCATGGTCTGGAACCACGGCAAGCGGGTGAACTTCAAGCACAGCAGCGCACCGGCGATGGTGAGCCCCGAGCCCAGCACCACGTGGGCGGTGCCGTGGAACATCGTGTAGTACGCGGTTTCCTTGTCCTCACCGAGTTGCCGCGCCTCTTGGTACCGCCCGATGAGAAAGATCGCGTAGTCGGTGCCCGCCGCGATCGCGATCAGGGTGAGCAGACTGGTGGCGAAGGTCGAGAGCCCGATGAACCCGGCGTCGCCGAGAAACGCGACGATGCCGCGGGAGGCGCCGAGCTCGACGAACACCATCAACAGGATCAGCACCATCGTGGCGATCGAGCGGTAGACGAACAGCAGCATCACCGCGATGACGATCAGCGTGGCGATGGTCGCCTTCGCGGCCCCCTTGTCACCGGCGACGCGCTGGTCGGCATTCAGCGCAGCCCCACCGGTCACGTAGGCCTTGACGCCCTGCGGCGCGGGCGTTTCCGCGATGATGTCGCGCACCGCCTGGATCGACTCGTTGGCGATCGTCTCGCCGATGTTGCCGCGCAGATAGATCTGGACGTATGCGGACTTGCCGTCGGCGCTCTGCGCCCCGGCCGCGGTCAGCGGATCGCTCCAGAAGTCGGCGACGTGCTCGATGTGGTCGGGGTCGGCGCGGAATCGCTTGATCAGTTCGTCGTAGTAATGGTGCGCGTCGGCGCCCAGCGGCTTGTCACCCTCTAGGATCACCATCGCGTTGCTGTCGGAGTCGAACTCCTTGAAGTTCGCGCCGACGCGCTGCATCGCGATGAAGGCCGGAGCGTCATGGGCGTTCATCGAGACGGTGTTCGCCTCGCCGACCTTCTCCAGCGACGGGACGAACACGTTCGTCACCGCGGTCAGCACGATCCAACCGATGATGATCGGCACCGAGAGCACCCGAATCGCGTGTGCAATGCGCGACCGCCCGGCGACCGGCGCGTCGGGCGCGGTGCGTCCTGGCTGGATGTTGGTCATGCCATGACCCCTCGGTGGCGTGGATCGCCGGCCGACCGGGCCAGACGACCCCGTTACCGTGCGTGTCGTATATCTAGCCGGTCGAACTATCTGCTGTCAATCGTTGACCGGGCCCGCAGTCGGGCGTCTGGGCGATGCGACAGTCACCTGGCACGAGGTGGCGGACTTCGTGCCCAACGGCTCCAGAGCCGACCCCGGCACTCGTCTCTTTGCCCGACGCCGGTACGCGCGTGACCGAGTTGGGTGCCGGCTAAATCGTTACTTTTGGCTGCTCGGCGGTGACCGCAAGCGACTGTCATTGTCGCAGCAACGTTTGAAGGCACGCCTCCGCAGATGCATCTGGGCCGCGTGGCGCAGGTCACTCTCACGCAGAGGACGTAGCCCCCGATATTCGGTGACTCTCGGGTAAATTTCGGTCAGTTCGCAACTTGATCTTGCAAGCACCGCGCTCCATCTGCGATATACGAACTTATGTTCAGGGTCAGCCCCTTGATGGCTCAGCCTCCGTAACGCGCCCTATGTCAAGCATCAGAACGCTTGCTTGTAAGGATAGGCTCAGCTAATCTCCGAGTGCCATTTGGCAAATTCACAGGCACAACAGGAGAAAACGTGCAACTAGCAGCTCAGGCTGATCCGCCGGTTTACGGTCTCTCACCCAGCTACTCACCATCGACGCGCCGCAGCTCGAAGCTGTTGGTTGCTGGCGTTGCGATGGCGGGTGCCGGCGTGATCGCGATCAGCCCGGTGACCCCACCGATGCCGAACATCCAGGACGTTCAGGAGCGTGCGGCGCAGGCCGCGGTCCAGCTCACGGCGGCCACCAATCCGCTCCTCGTGTGGGGCCAGACCATCGCCGACACATTCGGCAGCCTGGACCAGCTGACCCGGAACTCCACGACAGCGACGCTGAATCTCGCGGACGCGCTGGGCACCGGTTACATCTTCCAGGAGGCCGTGAGCGCCCTGGTTCAGAACATCCTCAACCCGGGTCCCCTGCTCAACGAGTTCATGAACTTCAGTTCGAAGTACGGCCCCACGATCACCACCGCGATCTCGGGCACCTTCGAGAGGCTGCAGTTGGCGGTGGAGCAGTTCCCGACCGCGGTCATCGAGTCGCTGACCTACCTGTCGCAGGGGCAGTTCGTCGAGGCGTTCTCCAAGATCAACGGCTGGTTCGTGCTCCGGGTGCTCGGCGGAGTTCAGCCGCTGATTCCGATCCTGTCCATCCCGGCTCAGTTCGTCGACGCCCTCCCGGGCACATACGCCTTGCCGAAACTGCTCGACGTGGTGTCCGAGTTCGCGGTCACCAAGGCCATTTTCGAGCCGTTCCTCGGTGGGATCCTGCAGTCCATGGAGGTGCTTGACGGGGCCCGTCAAGCGCTGGTCGACGGGAACATCGGCGATGCGATCGTCCACCTGGTGAACCTGCCGGCGAAGGCGTTGAACGCTCTGCTCAACGGAATGACGCCTGCCGGCACCACTTCGGAGTGGCAGGGCTTGCTCGACCGTGGTCTGGTCACCTACCTCACGGTCACGCTGCCCAACCAGATCGCCAACGCGATCAAGCCGCCCGCTCCCGCTGACTCCACCCTGGCGAGCTTCGGCGCGACCGGCCCATCGGAATTCAGGTTCGGCGGTGACATCGTCCCGATCAACCTGGTCGACAAGGCTGACGATGAGGGCCTCGGCGCCGGAGAAGGTCTCGGCGAAGGCACCGGAGAAGGCGTCGGCGAAGGTGTCGGCGAAGGTGTCGGCGAAGGTGTCGGCGAAACCGCGGGCGAGGGCACCGGCGAAGGCGAAGGCGCCGGCGCGGGCGAAGGTCTCGGCGAAGGCACCGGCGCGGCCGAGGGCACCGACACCGGCGCGGGCGAGGGCACCGAGACCGGGACGGGTGAAGGCGCAGGCGAAGCCGCGGGCTCGGGCGAAGGAACCGGCGCGGGCGAGGCTGCCGGCAACTCCAACACCGGCACCACCACCGGCTCCGGCACGGGCAGCAACACCTCCGGTATCAGCACCAGCAGGGGCGCCGGCTCAGGTAGCACCGCCGGCACCGGCACCACCGGCTCCAGCACGGGCGGCACGACTGGCGGTTCCAACACGACCGGTAGCGGCTCGGGCAGCACGTCCGGTACCACGTCGGGCGGCACCACCGGCACCGCGTCGGGCCGCACGACCGGCACCGGTAGCGCCAGCACGACGTCGGGCAGCACGTCCGGCAGCACGTCGGGCACCGCGTCGGGCAGCACCTCGGGCACCGGCAGCTCCGGCTCGGGTTCGGGCGGCGGCTCGGGTTCGGGCTCCGGCTCCGGCAGCAGCAAGTAACCAGGTACGACGCTGACGGCCCCCTCGGCAACGAGGGGGCCGTCTCGCGTAGTCGCGACGCGCGGTCTCAGCGGGCGCCGCGGACCAGCCGCCCCGGCCGGGCACCAGTGTCCACCCCGTCGCGGCGCGTCACCACGCCGCTGACGATCGTCGCGGTGTACCCGGAGGCGCCCTGCACCAGCCGCTGGCCTCCCGCCGGGAGGTCATAGGCCATCCGCGCGGGATGCAATGTCAGCGCGTCCATGTCGATGACGTTGACGTCGGCCTTCTTCCCCACCTCGATCACGCCGCGGTCGGACAGCCCGAACAGGCGCGCGGTGTCGTGCGACTGCTTGCGGACGACGTATTCCAGGGGCAGCTTCTCGCCGCGGTGACGGTCGCGCGCCCAATGCGTGAGCAGGAACGTGGGATACGAAGCGTCACAGATCATTCCGCAGTGTGCGCCGCCGTCTGACAGACCGACGACACCCGCCGGGTGCAGCAGCATCTCTCGGATCGCATCGTGATTGCCGTAAAAGTAGTTGTAGAACGGCAGCATCAGCATCGCGGTCGCATTGTCCTCGAGCATCAGGTCGTACAGCGTGGCGAGCGGATCCTCGCCGCGGTCGCTGGCGATCTTCTCGACGGTGCGCTCCACGGTCGGCTCGTAGTCCGGCGGATCGCCCAACGCATAGATGCGCCCGAGTGAATGCTGTACGAGCGCGAACATGCCGTCGAACAACACATTTGGATCGGCAGGCAGATCGTCGTCGGCCAGGATCGCCGACTTGACCGCCGGGTCGGCAAGGCGCGACGCCAACTCCTCACGGCTGCATTCGGCCTTCAGCTTGCGGAAGGTAGGGCGGTGGGTGAACGCGTGGTGGCCGGGGAAGCCGAACAGCATGCCGAACGGACGCGCCGCGATCTGCGGGTAGAGCTCGCTGCCCGCTGCATGCGCTTCCGCCGAGATGTCGAGTTGTTCGCGCCAGAGATCGGGCGCCGCGTCGACCTGGATCATCCCGAACGAGATCGGACGGTCGATCTCGGCGGCCAGGCGCTTCATCCACTCCAGTTCCTTCTTCGGCGCGATGATGTCCTCGCCGGCGACGCCTTGGGGCGCCAACTCGAACACGGCCCGCCCGCCCGCGGCCATGGCGCGGCCGAGGCCGAACAGTTCGTCCTCGGCGGCGAAGGTGCCGGGAACCGGTTCACCATCGATGGCGCGATGGCCCAGCGTGCGTGATGTCGAAAAGCCCAGTGCGCCAGCCTCGATGCCCTCCTGCACGAGGCGTGCCATCGCCGCGATGTCCTCCGGCGTGGCGGGCTCGTTGCGGGCGCCGCGCTCCCCCATCGCATACGCGCGAACCGCGCCGTGGGCGATCTGACTGCCGACGTCGACGGCGAACTCTTTCTTCTCGACCGCATCGAGATATTCGGGATAGCTCTCCCACCCCCACGTGATGCCCTCGGTGAGCGCCGTGCCGGGGATGTCCTCGACACCCTCCATCAAACCGATCAGCCAATCCTCCCGACCCGGCCGTACCGGCGCGAACCCCACCCCGCAGTTGCCGGTCACCACGGTCGTCACACCGTGACCGCTGGACGGCTCGAGCTTGCTGTCCCAGCTGACCTGCCCGTCGTAATGGGTGTGGATGTCGACGAAACCAGGCGCGACGACTTTCCCTGTCGCGTCGATCGTCTCGGCGGCGTCACCCTCCAGTGGGGTGCCACCCGGGCCGCGGCGACGAACCTCGACGATCCTGCCGTCCTTGATCCCGATGTCCGCCGTGAACCGGTCCGCCCCTGTGCCGTCGACGACGGTTCCCCCGGTGATCTTCAGGTCGAACACGATTAGCCCTCCGCATCCAGGTTTCAGCCGCTAATGTCGGGCACTGTAACACCGTTACAGACGGCTTGGCGGCGACTTCGAAAGGACCGTTCGTGACGCACACTGCGCAAGAAGTCCGGCGCGAAGACGCGATCGGCGTCCCGCCCGCACGACCGACCCTGGTGCCCGCCGAGCGGTACTACTCGCCCGCGTTCGCGCAGCTGGAGATCGAACGCATGTGGCCGAAGGTGTGGCAACTGGCTTGCACGGTCGACCACGTCGCCGAGCCCGGCGATTTCTTCGAGTACCGCTGCGGGCCGTATTCGGTGCTGATCGTGTGCGGGGACGACGGTGTTCTGCGCGCGTTCCAGAACGTGTGCAGGCACCGCGGCAACTCGCTGTGCTCCGGCTCCGGCGCGGGCCTGCGTGAATTGCGGTGCGGATACCACGGCTGGACCTGGGACCTCGGCGGAGCGCTGCGGCGAGTGCCGAACCGCAAGGGATTCGGCGCACTGCACATGTCCGAGCTGCCCCTCGTTCCGGTGGCCGTCGACACCTGGGAGCGGTTGGTCTTCGTCAACCTCGACGTCGACGCGATGCCACTGCTGGACTACCTGGAGGAGATGCCCGCCGACGTGAAGTGGTGCGGGCTCGGCGACTTCCGCTGCTACGCCACGATGACGATCGAGGTGGACGCGAACTGGAAGACGATCGCCGACGGGTACAGCGAGACGTACCACATCCAGACCCTGCACCCCGAGCTGCACCGATGCATGGACGATGTCTATGCGCCGCAGACGATCTGGGGCCATACCGGCAAATCCGAACAGGTGTACGGAGTTCCGAGCCCACATCTGAAGCAGTCCTTGCGCGACGACGAGGTGTGGGACGCGTACGTGTGCACACAGGGCGCACTCATGGGCGTCGAAGAGGGCACACCACTACCCGAAGACCGTCAACCCGGCGCATCGGTGGCCGACGTGATCGCAGCCCGCACCCGCGCGTTCGCTGCCTCCAGGGGCGTCGACCTCGACTGGGCGGGCACCGACGAGGTCATGCGACTGCACCAGTACAACGTGTTTCCGAACATGACGCTGCTGATGAACGCCGACCACCTCACGGTGATGACGTCACACCCGGGGACCGACCCAGATCACGGCGAGTTGGTGATGCTGCTGTGGTCCCGGATGGCACCCGGCGCGCCACGCACCAAACCCGTCGACGTGCGGATGAGCGCAGACGAAGCGCACCCGGGACTTGTTCTCACACAAGATATCTCGGTGTTGGGAGGGTTGCAGCGCGGTCTACATCAGCCGGGCTTCACGCATCTGACCCTGTCCAACGAGGAGCGCCGCGTCATCAACATGCACCGCAACCTCGAACGCTACCTCGACCTGCCCGAGTCCGACCGCATCACCGGGGGTGAGCCCGGTGCCGTCACAGCGCAGAACGACCGCTAGAGGCCAAGAGGCGGTCAACGCCGACGTCATCCTCGACACCGCCGCCAAGATGATCGAACTCCACGGCGTCGACGGTTTCACCATGCGCGGGCTGGCCGAACAGCTCGGTGTAGCGGTGACGTCGATCTACTGGCACATCGGCGGCCGCGACAAGCTGCTCGACGGCCTCGTGGACCGGTTGCTCGACGAGATGGCGCATCTGCCGACCGTCGGTGACAACGCGGTGGATCGCATCGCGTCGCTTGCCCACGCGCAACGCCGGGCGCTGATCAGCAGGCAGCATCTGCTCGCCATCGCGCATGAGCGGGACCAGACGCCGCGATTGTTCCTGCCGGTTCAACGGGCCCTGGCGGCGCAACTGGCCGAACTGGGCGTGACGGGCCACGACGCCGCGCTGGTGCTGCGCGCGGTCGAGGTACACGTCATTTCCTCTGCGGTCATGCAGTTCTCGGCCGTGCGCGGTGAGAAGCACGACGAGGAGGACCCGTCGCTGTGGACCGACGATTGGCCCGACCGGGCCCTCGTCGAGGCGCTGCAGTCGCCGACCGACTACGACGCGGTGTTCGCCTACGGGTTGGAAGCGCTGCTTGCGCCGCTGCGGCGGTGAGTGGCTACGCGGGTGCGTAGCGCAGCATCGTCACATCGTGCTCGGGGTAGTCGAAGAACACGGGCTTGACCCGCATTCCGACTTTCAGTTCGTCGGGGTCGACGTCGACCAGTTCGGTGGAGAACCGCGGGCCCTCATCCCATTCGACAATCGCGAGCAGTTGGGGCACGGCGTCGGCGAAGTGCGGCCCGACGGGTCGGCGCGCCACCGTGTACGAGTACAGCGTCCCCATCCCCGAGATCTCGCGCCACTCGAGATCATCGGCAAGGGTCCGCGGTGCCCGCACCCGCGGATAGAACACGTAGGTATCCGATGACGGCGAGTACTGGATCACGATGCGGTGTTGGGCCAGCGCGTCCCAAAACGGCGCGGTTGTCGGCGTTTTGACCGGCATCGGCCGCTCGAAGGTCGTCATGGTCAGTCTCCCTCGAGGATCAGGGCGGTCTGTTCGGACAGGATCCCGCCGTTACCGGACACGAACGCACGATTACAGTCGCCCACCTGGGCCGCTTCGGCGCGACCCATGATCTGGCGGGCGGCATCGCACACGTGGTGCATCCCGCCCGCGAGGCCGGCCTGGCCGAATCCCAGTTGACCGCCTGCGGTGTTGAGCGGGAAGTCGCCGCGGAACGTCAGGTCGTGGTCGGCGACGAACTGCATGCCCTTCCCCTTCTCGCAGAAGCCCGCATCCTCCAGCGAGAGCAGCACGGTGATCGTGTAGCAGTCGTATATGGAGACCATGTCCATGTCGGCACGCGTGAGATCGGTCATGCCGAAGGCGGTTTCGGCCGCCTCCGCCATCGGCGTGTGCAGCAGGTCGGCTGCGTAGGTGGGGGTCTTGAACGGGACGTGTTCGCCGAACCCCCTGATCCATACCGGCCTGTTGCGTGCCCGCTTGGCGACGTCCGCACTCGCGATGACGACCGCGGCGCCGCCGACGCACGGCATCACAATCTCGAGCATGTGCAACGGGTCCGCGATGACGGGGCTGGCCATCACGTCGTCGACGGTGAGCGGTTTGCCCTTCCAGATCGCGCCTTCCGTGTGATTGGCGTTGAACCTCTGGTCGACAACGATCTTAGCCATCGCCCGCTCGTCGTAACCGTAGACCGCGCCGTAGCGGGTGGCGACCTGGCCGTAGGGCGCGTTCTGGCCGAGGTTTCCGTAGGGAATCTCGAACTCCGCCTGCGGAGACCCGTACTGATTGCTCGACGAGCCGAAGAACACCGCGTCCACCAATGGTTTCGGCTTCTTCTCCGACATCGGCGTGATGTAGCGCGCGGGCAGGGCGCACAGCACGACGTCGCAGATCCCCAGTTCGATCGCCGCCGCGGCCCGCCACACCATCGCCGCCGCGCTCGCGCCGCCCAAGTCGACCAGCTCGGCGAAATTGGCCCTCACACCCAGGTATTCGGCGATCGTCGACGGCACGAAGATCTCCGACTCGGCCAGATGCGAGGTGACGATGCCGTTGACGAGCTCGCCGGAGAGCCCGGCGTCCTCGAGCGCCGCCGCTCCCAGCTCGGCCCACTGTTCGAGCGTGAACGGCGCCGAGGTGGCCTTGTTCATCCGCTCGGGCGGGAGTTCGACGTAGCCGACGATCGCGGCTTCACCACGTAGCCCCATGCGTGTCCTTCTCGATTCGTTACTTGCGCGGAAGCCCGAGGATCATCTGGGCGATGATGTTGAGCTGAATCTCCTTGGTACCTCCGCCGATCAGTTCGGCCGGCACCCGCAGGTACGGCTGCACGACGTCGGAGTCGGCGGCCATCGCCGACCTGCCCGCGGAGCCGAGAGTCGCCGGGAAGGTGCGTCGCAGCAGCACGTTCATCGCGACCTTCGCGATGCTCGACGCCGGGCCCGAACCCTGGCCGTCGAGCAGACGGATGGTCTCGCGCACTCCGAGCGCCTTGATCGCGTTGGCGTATGCGTCGAGTTCGCCGAGTTCGCGCAGGGTATCGTGGCGGTTGGATGGGGCGGTGGCCCGGCGCAGTGGTGCGGACCGGTCGTACTGCACGTAACCGCTGATCGCCGAACGCTCTTCGGCCATGGTGGCGATGGCCAGGGCCCACCCGCCGGTCGGTTCGCCGAGCAGCATCTCGTCGGGGACGAAGACGTCGTCGAGGAAGACCTCGTTGAACTCCTGTTCCCCGCTGGCCTGTTTGATCGGCTGCACCTCGATCCCGGGCGAGCGCATGTCGACGATGAAGTAGCCGATACCGCGGTGTTTCGGCGCCATCGGATCCGTTCGCGCCAATAACGCGCCGTAATCTGCCCGGTGGGCCGACGAGGTCCAGATCTTGTGTCCGTGGATGCGCCATCCGCCGTCGACCTTGGTCGCCCGAGTGGCCAGCGCGGCGAGGTCGGAACCCGCCCCCGGCTCGCTGAACAGCTGACACCACGCGAGCTCACCGCGTTGGGTGGGCGGGATCAGCCGTTGCTGCAAGTCTTTTGACCCGGCCTTGATCAGTGACGGCAGGATCCACTCGGCGATCCCCAGCGACGGTCGCGTCAGCGTTGGGCGCTTGTTGAACTCCTCGTCGATGATCAGTTGCTGCAGCGGGCTGGCCTCGATGCCCCAGGGCGGTGGCCAGTGGGGAGCGATCAGCCCCGCTTCGGCGATCGCCGTGCGCTGCGGGCCAGTGGCGAAATGCTCGTAGTCGCCTTGGCGCCCCTGACCGTCGTTGCGTAGCGCCGCCGCGTTGTCGAGCGTTTCGGCGACGCGGGCGCGGAAGTCGGCTTCCGCGTCACCGAGGTCGACGGAGAGGTCGCGCTCGGCCACGGTGGTCAGCTCGCCGAGCCGCCTAGCCCAGCGATTCTTGTCACCGATCGACGCGGCGAGGCTGGTGGCACGCCGCCAGTACAGGTGCAGGTCGTGTTCCCACGTGAAACCGATGGCCCCGAACATGGTCAGCGTGTCCAGCGCGAGGTCTGGGCACGGCAGGACGGCCATCAGCGCGGCGCCGGCAGTGGCGATCGCCTGCTGGTCGATCGGTTCGGATGCCGCGCGCACCGCATCCCACGCGGCGGCGCTGGCAAGCTCGCTGTTGACCAGAAGCATTGCGGCGCTGTGCTGTAACGCTTGAAACGTGCCGATGAGCTTGCCGAACTGTTCGCGAGTGCGCAGATGCGCGGTGGCGGCTTCCACACACCACCGTGTGATTCCGGCGGCCATGCTCGCGGTCAGCGCGGTATTGAGGTATTCGGCACGGTCCGCGTCGATACCAGTGAGCACGTCGGCCTTGGCGATGGGATAGCCGTCGAGCCGCAGCCTGCCGAGGTCCGTCAGCAGGTCCGTCCCCCCGACGGTCTCGACGACCGCCGAGGACTGCGTCGTATCGACGACGGCCCAGACCTCGCTTCCGTCCTCGGTGGCTGCACAGATCAAAACTGTTGTCGCCGTGCAAATCCCCGAGAGCAGGTCGGAGTCACCCTCGATCAGCCACCGCTCGCCGTCGTCGCGGGCGGTGAACGCCGAGGTGGTCGGCAGCGCGAGCGTGGCCGCCTGCCCCTCGGCAAGGCGGGTCAGCAGCGCTTCGGCTGATTTCGTCGACTCGACCAGCAGCGCGACCGCACCGGTGGCCACCGTCGGCAGCAACGGACCCGACAGCGACGCCTTGCCTGCCGCTTGGAGCACGCAGGCGGCGTCGAGAAGGGTGCCGCCCTGTCCGCCGTAGTCCTCCGGCAGGTGTACGGCGTGAAAGCCATTGGCGGCGAACTCCTCCCACCACGCCGGCAGGTGCCCCGCGGCGAGCAGGTCGAAGGATTCGCGGGTGGCGGCCACCGGGGCGCGCCGCGCCGCGAACTGCGCCACGGAGTCGCTGAGCTCCCGTTGCTCCGGGGTGAGGGCCAGGCTCATACAGACTCCCTGCGGCGTGAGGTTCGGAAGAAGTGGGCGGCCGCGGCGATCGCGTCCGGGGTGGGCGACGGCTGCCAGCCCAGCTCGCGGACCGCTTTCGAATGGTCCATCGGGGTCATGATGTGCATCAGCCGGATGTTCAGCGGAGTCAGCATGGTGTCGTGGCCGCGGAGCCGGGCGACCCAGCTGCTGGGGTAGCTCGCGGCGGCCATCACCGAGATCGGGATGCGACGCCGCGGAGGCGCGACTCCGACAGCCTCACAACCGGCTTCGAAGATCTCGCGTGCGCTCATCCACCGCTCGGAGACGATATAGCGCTCGCCGATCCCGCCGGAGCGGCCCGCGAGGAGCAAGGCGCGCGCGGCGTCCTCGATGCCGACGGTCTCGCTCTCGAAACCGTCGATGTAGAAGGGCATCTTGCCGCGCACGGCAGCCGAGAGCAGTCCACCGTGCGGCGTCGGCAGCCAGTCCCCCGGCCCGTACGTGTTCGAGACGCACATCGCGACGGCGGGTAGACCCTTTTCGACGCTGTATCGCAGCACCATTCGCTCGGCCTCCACGCGACTGCGAACGTAGGCGCCGCCGACGTCGAGCCAGTTGTGGGCGGTGGTTTCATCGGCCCGGCCGTCGGTGGACCGACCGATCGTGGCGATCGAACTGGTGAACACGAAGCGGTGCAACTCAACCTTGACCGCGACGTCGAGCACCGCCTTCAGACCGTCGACATTGGTGCGCCACATCGGCGCCGGGTCGAGTAGCCACGGACGGGCGTCGACGATGCAGTAGTACACCTCGTCACATCCGAGCATCGCCGAGCGCACGCTGTCCGGATCGAAGATGTCCCCGCGCCGGATGTCGACGGGCAAGCCTTCGATGCCGCGGGTGGAACTGGTCCGGCGGATCAGCACCCGCACGTCATCGCCGCGGGCGACCAGTTGTTTGGTGACATGCGACCCCAGGAAGCCGCTGGCGCCGACGACGAGCTTGGTGGGCGTCACCGGTGGTCGGCCAATCTCGTCCCTCTCCGCTCACACGAGACGCAACGTCTCGTCTTGCCAAAGATTAGGCAGTGCTGTCACCATCTGTAAAGCCGACCCCCGTCAGGAGCGGAGTCAATCGATGGTCACCGAGGCGAAGGCGCCCCGCCGCCGCAACGAGCGGTCCAGGACGGCGATCATCTCAGCCACCAAAGAACTGCTGCTGCAGCGGGGCTTCGACGGGCTGAGCATCGAGGCCGTCGCGGCGCGCGCCGGTGTCGGCAAGCAGACGATCTACAGGTGGTGGCCGAGCCGTCCGGCCCTGGTCGCCGATGTGCTGCTCGAAGATGCGGACAGAATCCTCAAGCCCGTCGCCCACACCGATGACCTCGTGGCCGACCTGAGCAGTTGGTCCGTCAGCCTTGCCGCGACGCTCACGGGCGAACGGGGCAACGCCATGTTGCGCATCCTGACCGTCGCAGGGATCGAGCACGACGACGTCAAGGCGCGAATGCAGGCGGGCTTCAGCGTTCCGCTGCACGAGGGCGTCAAGGCGCGGTTCACGGCCGACGGCCTCGATGACGCGACGTCGCACGCGGCGGCCGACGCCATCGTCGGCGGCATCGTGCACGCGATCCTCACCGAGGGACGATCATTTTCCAGGAGCCGGGCCGAGGCGATCACTCGAACCGTCATCGCCGGAGCATGCCGATGACCACTTCTCCGAACGTCTTTCGTGTGTCGGGCAGCGACGGGCTGACGATCGTCGCCGACCGGCTTGGCGATCCGACAGCGCCGGCAGTGGTGTTTCTGCACGGCGGCGGACAGACGCGGCGCTCCTGGGGCCGGGCCGCCGCCGCCGTCGCCGAGCGCGGATGGCAGGCCGTCACCGTGGATTTGCGAGGCCACGGCGAGTCGGACTGGTCCGCCGACGGCGACTACCGCGTCGTCAGCTTCGCCGACGACGTTCTCAAGGTGCTCGCGGAACTGCCGCCGAAACCCGTACTGGTGGGGGCGTCGCTTGGCGGCATCACGACGATGATTCTCGCCGGTGAACTCGCGCAGGGCACGGTCCGCGCGGTCGTGCTGGTCGACATCGTGCCGGACATGAACCCGTCCGGGGCCTCACGCATCCACGATTTCATGGCCGATCGGATGGAGTCGGGGTTCGAGTCGCTCGACGAGGTCGCCGACATGATCGCCGAGTACAACCCCCACCGGCCCAGGCCGAAGGATCTCGACGGGCTGCGGACGAATCTTCGTCAGCGCGATGGACGCTGGTACTGGCACTGGGATCCGAAGTTCATCGACGGAACGGCCGCGTCCCCACCGATCGAAGTGACCGAGGTCGACCGGATGAACGCCGCGGTGGCGTCGATTCTGCGCGACGGCGTGCCGGTACTTCTCGTGCGGGGACAGATGAGCGACCTCGTCACCGAGGACCGTGCCCAGGAGTTCATCGGCCGCTTTCCGGAGATCGAGTTCGTCGATGTCGGCGGCGCCGGGCATATGGTCGCCGGCGACCGCAACGACCTCTTCGCCGAGGCGGTCGTCGATTTCGTCATCCGGCACACCGAACAACCGTGACCACGCGAGCCGAATCTCCGAGGAGTACAGCAATGGCAGAGAACAGGGTCGGTCGGGTGGCCGGCAAGGTCGCCTTCATCACCGGCGCCGCCCGCGGTCAGGGCCGCGAGCACGCGGTCCGGCTGGCGGAGGAGGGAGCCGACATCATCGCCGTCGACGTGTGCGATGACATCGACGCGGCCGGATATCCCGGCCCCACTGAAGCGGACCTCGCCGACACCGCGGCGCTGGTCGAGAAGTCGGGTCGCCGCATCGTGATCGAGAAGGCCGATGTGCGCGATCTCGCGGCCCTCCGCACCGTCCTGGACCGCGGAGTCGGCGATCTCGGCCCGGTCGACATCGTGGTGGCGAATGCGGGTATCAGCGCCGATCCCGCGCCGGCCGCGATGATCGCGGAATCCGCTTGGCAGACAATGCTCGACATCAACGTGACCGGGGTGTGGCACACCGTGAAGGCCGCCCTGCCGCATATGACCAATGGCGGCGGATCGATCATCTTGGTCAGCTCGATGCTGGGGCTGCGCGGCGGTGGCTACATGGCCCACTACGCGTCGGCCAAGCATGCCGTCGTCGGCTTGATGAACTCGCTGGCCAACGAGCTTGCGCCACAGTGGATCAGGGTCAACTCGATCCATCCCGGCAACATCCTGACGCCGATGATCGACAACGACCACTTCCGTCGCACGGTGCGGCCCGATCTCACCGATCCGACGATGGAAGATGCCACGCAGGTGATCGGCCACTTTCACATGCTGCCGAAGCCGGTGATCGAGGCGCGTGCCGTGAGCAACGCGGTGTTGTTCCTGGCCTCCGACGAATCGCAGTACATCACCGGAGCGGCGCTGCCGGTCGATGCGGGGGCTGTCGCCAAGTTCTGATTTCTATCTGGCGGCCTTGAACCTCGCGAACCGCCACAGGTACGTCGGCAGCCGGCGAGCGGGCACGCTCTTGGGCCAGTCTCGTGCGCGGAAGTAGGCATCGGATCCACCGTCGACGAAAACGATGCTGCCACAGAGGAAGTCGGCGGAGTCCGACAACATGAACAGCATCCAGTCGGCGAGGTGAGAGGGATCGCCGAAGCCGCCGATGGGTACCGGGAAGGCGTTGACCGCTTTGGCTTCGCGTGGTGTCGCCAGTTGCTTCTCCAGCAGTGGGGTCATGATGGCACCCGGGGCCAGCGCGTTGAGGCGGATCCCCGCTCCGGCCCACTCCGGCGTCACGGCGGTACGGCGAACCCAGTGTGAGACGGCGATTTTCGAGGCGGCATAGCCGAGCGACGGCGCGACGGGGCCGAGCAGTTTCAGGGAGCGGGCCGCCTTGTCGGTATCGTTCGCCAGCAGCGCCCGCACCGTGCGTCGCGGTACGGCCGGCGTGGTGGTCGTCGAATTGCTGCCGATCACCACGACTTTGGCCCGATCCGCGGCGGCGAAGGCCGGTTGCCATGCTTGGAGCAGGTCGACCACACCGCGATAGTTGACCTCGAAGATTCTCCGCGTGCTGTCCTTACCGGGTGTCGGACCGATACCGGCGGCCAACACGGCGCCGTCGAGTCGGTCCGCCGTGGACAGCACCTGGTCAGCCGCGGCCCGGCGGCCGTCGGGCGTCGATAGATCGGCGACGACGTCGCCTTCTTTGAGGTCGACCGCAATGACGGTGTGACCCTGCGCCTTCAGCTTGGTGGCAGCCTGCTGCCCCATGCCGGATGCGGCTCCGGTGACTACGTACACGCCCATTTCGACTATCCCTACTGTTGCTGCCGCCAATTCACCCGGCGTCGACGGGCAGCGTATCGGTGGTCACATCTGCGGCGTCTCGAAGGCTGGCTGGTGAGCATCGGATGGATGGGCCTTGCGCTGATCGACGGGCCTTGCCCTGACGACGGGCCTTGCGCTCCCGCCGATCAAGTGCCCGCTTCTTGGGATCGGTAGCGCCAGCCGCTGGCTGTACTTCAGGCGCAACGAAGCCACCCCGGCAACGTGATGACGAGAAGGAAAAGCAATGAACATCGTCCCCGCCTCCCTCGAAGCGCAGGTCAGCCGCGTCGATCGGACGTACAGCCTGGTCATCGCCATCAGCGCGGGGCTGACCGCGCTGTGGTCGCTCTACCGCGTGCTCTGGCTCTTCTACGCCACGGCGACGTTCTCCAGCATCGGGTGGTCGCCGGTCTCGCTGGTGATGCCGCTCGTGCTGTGGCTCGCGATCGGGCTCGCCGCCGGCTATGTCGCCGCTGTCTTCCTGATTCGGTACAACAAACAACCCTGACCGTGGGCACCGCAGGGGTCGCAGCATCGCTGCGGCCCCTTTCGGTGCCTCCCGGTTCGCCGCCGATCGCGCACCGGTCGGTGTCAGCCGGTGTTGCGGTAGTCGGGGTCGGGGCCCGCATCGGTGTCGTCGGTTCCCGCAGGGCCGGTGCCCTCGTCGGTGTCGTGGGTGTCGTCGGTGTCGTCAGGGTCGGGACAGTCTGCTTCGTCGTCACCGTTGTCGTTGGTGTTGTCGTCGATGAGGTAGCGGTTTGGGTGGTGGTAGTTGTTGGTGCGGGCTTGGCCGGTGTCGAGTTGGGGTGGGGGCCGCCATTCGGTGCGCCCGTCTTTGCGGTTGCGGGTGCGCCACCCGCCGGGGGTGACGCGGCGGTTGTCGGGCCCGCACGCCAGGGTGAGGTCGGTGATGTCGGTGCGCCCACCAGCAGCCCAGTCGCCGTTAGCGTGATGGACCTGGCATTGATAGGCCGGGGCCGTGCAGCCGGGGCGGGTGCAGCCGCGGTATTTGGCGAACAACACCAACCGCTGCGCCTTGGACGCCAACCGGCGCCCCCGCCCCAGAAACAACGGCTGCTCGGTGGCCTTGTCGAAGACCGCCAGATACGGATGCGCCGCCGACGCCTGCTTGATGACGTCACTCATCGGCAGCAGCGACCCCCCACCGGTGACCCCATGCCCGCTGCCCGATTCCAGTTCTTGCAGGGTGGTGGTGATCAGCAGCGTGGCCGGCACGCCATTCTGGTCGCCGAGCTGGCCGGGGGCCAGCAGGGCCCGACACATCGCCCCGAGGGCGTCGTGGTTGCGCTGCCCCGTCGAGCGGGTATCGCAGCGCACCGCCTCCGGTGAGGGCTCGGCAGCAGTATCGGGCTGATCACCGCCGGGCTGATCCGCGTCGGGTTGGTGGTCGGGGTTGTTGCGCCCGGGGGCCGCCCAGACCGCCAGCACCGCTTCGAGTGCGGCGCGGGTGGCCGGATCGATCTGGGCGCGTAGCTCACTCATCCCGTCGAGGCGTTGACGACCCAACCGCAGCCAGCGCTGCGCCGCGCGCAGTTCATCGGAGAAGTCCCCGTCGGGGTTCAGATAGGCCGCCAACCGCTGCCCGGCCGCCCGCAACTCCTCCGGGGTGTGCTTGCAGGCCAACTCCGCGAGTTGGGCTTCGGCGGCCTCACGCACGTCAAACGGTGTCGAGGCGGGGATTTCCTTGGTGAAGAACCGCCGGATCACCCGCACATGCTCGGCCCCCACCAACCCTTTCTCTACCGCGGCGGCCGTGTGCGCCAACTCCGGTTGCAGGGTTTCGCCGGTCATCGCCCGCCGCGGCGCCAACTCCGCCGCTTCAGCCACCCGCCGGGTCGCCTCGGCCTTGGAGATCCGCAACAACACCGTCAACGCGCCGGCCACACTGTGCTCCCCCACCTCCGCCAACGGCGCGCCCTGCAACCCGGCGACCAGCCGGTGCCCCACCATCGCTTGGCGTCGCGTGAAGGTCTCCCATTGGGCGGTCAACGCCAACTGCTCAGCAGTGCTCAAGGTGTCGAACGACTCGGCGATCAACGCGGACGCCTGAGCGGCCATCCCCGCAATCACTTCGCTCACATGTTCGAAAACCACACCCCGACGCTAAACCTACCCACCGACAGCCAAGCCCCATTTGTGACCACTGAAACCAAAGAAACACAAGTGAATTGACCCCGATGTTTGTCCAACGTGGTACCGCCCAGCCAACGCGATGAGCCGCCACATTACGGTTAGTCGAGCATCGACCCGCGACACAGACCACGACAGACAGGAGAACGTCGGATGACGATTCTGGACCGCTTCCGACTCGACGACAAAGTCGTCGTCATCACGGGCGCATCGTCCGGCCTCGGCGTCTCGTTCGCCGAGGCCTGCGCACAGGCCGGCGCCGACGTCGTGCTCGCCGCTCGACGCGTCGAAAAGTTGGAAACGACAGCAGAACTCGTCAGAGCCGGCGGTCGGCGTGCGCTCAACGTCCAGACCGACGTCGCGGATCCCGACCAGTGCACAGCACTCATCGACGCTGCGATGCAGGAGTTCGGACACGTCGACGTCCTGGTGAACAACGCGGGCGTCGGCACCGCCGTCCCTGCGACACGGGAAACGCCTGAGGAGTTCCGCAAGGTCGTCGACATCAACCTCAACGGTTCCTACTGGGCGGCCCAAGCCTGCGGGCGAGTGATGCAGCCCGGCAGTTCGATCATCAACATCTCCAGCGTGTTGGGCCTGACCACCGCCGGACTCCCCCAGGCCGCATACGCCGCCAGCAAGGCCGCGATCGTCGGCCTCACGCGCGACCTCGCGCAACAATGGGGAGGGCGCAAGGGGATTCGCGTCAACGCCTTGGCGCCCGGCTTCTTCAAGTCGGAGATGACCGACGAGTACAAACCCGGCTATCTGGATGAAACGCTTGCCGGTCGCGTCGTGTTCAATCGGGTGGGCGAGCCGCACGAGTTGTCGGCCGCGGTCATCTGGCTCGCATCAGAGGCGGGTGGCTACGTCACCGGTCAGACGATCGTGGTCGACGGCGGCGTCACGATCACCTAGACGCTCGCAACGCTTCGGTCACGAATTGCGAACGGAGGCCTCGGCGCCGCGGTGACGGTGCTTCGATGGTGCGAACCGCCGGAAGGTTCTCATGGTTTCGCTCGGACCGCCAGCTTGGCTTGGCCTGCTGATCGCCGTCGCGATCATGGGCGCGCTATGCGGATTCGTCGCATCGTCAGCGATGCGGCGCAACAAGCGACACACGCGGCGGATCTTCGCTTTCGGCGCCTTCTGCGGGTTCCTGGCCGGCGCTACCCATGCGAGGCGCCACATCGCCGCCGCTGCGGTGCGGACAGGCTTGAAGCGTGCCAGAAGGCAATTGATCCGACTCTAGACAGGAACGGTATGACTGCGCCGCAACCGATCTCGGTCGAAAACTTCTCTCATGTATGCGTCGGGGTGTCGAACATGGATGCCGCGGTGTCCTTCTACACCGGGGTGCTCGGCATGGACGTGGTTTTCGACGTCGACCTCGACGGAGGCGGAATGGACGCCGTCACCGGTGGCGCCGCCCAGAGCGGTCGTATGGTCGGCGGTCTCGTCGGCGGGGTCATGGTCGAACTTCTCTATCTCGGCACCGTGCCGGCCGGCCAGAACGGTCCTCATCTGGGCTATACCAACATCTCCTTCCGAGTGGCGGATCTGGACGCAACCTCCGAGGCGCTCCAGCGCGATCATCCGGATGTGCGGGCCACTCCCGCCGTCGAAATCGCCGGTGTCCGGATGCTGTTCGTCTACGACCCCGATGGCACGCCCATCGAGTTCATCGAACTGCCGGCAGGGGTGAAATCGACGCTGGAGATGTGGCGGCCGTCTTCCTGAGCCGTCTCACGCCGACTCGACGGCAACCCGTCTGCGCTCCCACGGCCACGTCATGAGGGCCCACACGGCAATGATGATCGCCACCTCGACCACCAGATAGAACGGCCACGGCCCGAACACGTCGAGCAGTGACGCGGTGGGAGGCTTCCTGTTCAGGTAGCCGTAATTCGTCCCGACGATCGCATTGAAGGTGAAGGTCAGCGCCGCCCAGACCAGCGACACCACAACCGCGAAACGGTAACTGCGCCAATGCGGACGCATCCTCCGGCCCCACGTGAGGTAGACCGCCGCCCAGACGGCGAAGACGTGGAGCACGAAGAACGTCAGGAACAGGTGGTGCGGGAAATCGGGCGCACCCTCCCGCGGTGTGCCGACGTCGGGCGTGAGCAGCGCCTGCGAGCTCAGGAGGAGACACCAGTAGTACGTCAGCGCGAAGGCCCAGTGGCGTTGTGACCACAGCGCATACGCTGCCGTCAGCTCGGCGATGTCGCACAGCTGAATCGGAATGGAGGTTTGAATGTCGGGCCGGATCAATTTGTAGACGAGCGCCACAACGAATGCCGCGAGGATCAGCACCGCGAAGACACGCGAGAACACGCGAGCCTGGGCTTCGGTCTGTCGGCGCCCCAACCAGATCAGCAGTACGGCACCCACCGCGAATATCGCGAGCACCACTAGGTGCGAGGGCCCGTACGCCTCGAATTGCCTTTGTGCCTGGTTCATCTCAGCGAGGCCTGGGAGCGGGTTGCGCCAACGTCGGCGCGGTGTACAGGCCCAGCGTTCGTGCGGTCACCGTGGACAGTTCTCCTTGCAGATTCGAAAGCGGTCGACTGCCGCGAATGTGGATGACGTTCGTCAACAGGATCACGTACGTATCAGAACCCGGGTCGATCCACAGCGACGTTCCGGTGAATCCCGTGTGCCCGAAGCTGCCCACGGGAAAGATCAGTCCGCGCGGTCGGGAGTGGCCGGTGTCGATGTCCCACCCCAGACCGCGGAGATCTTGGCCCTCGATCGCGGGATAGTTCGGCGCGAGGAGCGGATTCGGGTTCGGAGTCTCGGCGATCGCCTCGCGGACCGCCTCGTTGGCCGCCTCGACTTGTCCGGGTGTGTGACCGGGCTGCTGCGGAGTCGTCATCAGCTGCAACGTCTCTCGCTTCAGAGGAAAATCGCTCGGGCGGCCCGCCAACCGGTCGAGCAGCGCCTGGGCGAAGGTGCTGACGTCGAGTGCCGTCGAGAACACACCGGCGTGCCCGGCGACTCCACCCATGCGTCGTGCTGTCGGATCGTGCACCGTGCCACGCAACAAGAAGTCGAGATCGGGGTTACTGCCCGGTTGGGCTCTGCCTTCCTCGTCGAGGGCAGTCGGCGCGGTCCGCGCCAGAACGTCTGTGTTCCAACCACCTTCGAAGCACGAGGCGCTGGTCGGCGGGGAAGATACCCAAGCGATAGCGGCGCCCCTGAGCTCGTGCGGACCGCACGCCTTGGCCGGAGGGAGGAAGCGGGTGTCGTCCATGTGCAGCGGCTCGAAGACGTTGCGCTGAACGTAGACGTCCTCGGGCTCGCCGGCGACCTTCTCGATCAGTGCACCGAGCAGGATGAAGTTGATGTCGGAGTAGCGGAACACCTCCCCCGGCTCCGACTGCAGAGGCGTCGCCAGCGCACGACGGATGCCCTCCCCGCTGTCGGCGCGCGTCAGGCCCCAGGGGTCCCGCAGATCGATATCGCCCGCGATACCCGAAGTGTGAGTGAGCAACATACGGATCGTCACCTGCGCCCGCTGCGGGTCGTGCGCGCTGTTGAAAGCGGGTAGATAACTCTGCACCGGTTCGTCGAGCCCTACCTTGCCCTGCTCGTAGAGCTGCATGACCGCGATCGCCGTTGCGAGGCACTTGGTCAACGACGCCATGTCGAAGATCGTGTTCTCGGTCATGGGCTCGGCAGGCGTGGGAGTGCTGTCGAGACCCTGTTCGCCGGCCAGCTTCCGTGAGCCGTACGCATGGTGCACCACGAGCTTCCCGCCGTGGCCGATCGCCACCACGGCCCCAGGCAGCTTGTGCGCGGCGATCGCGCTGTCGATCAGCTCATCGACCGGCGGAAGCCCTGGCGTCGGAGCGGCGGGAGTGTGGGTGGCAGTCGACGGCGACGCCGCCTGCGGACGCGAAGGCGGACGCGAATCTGCCGGCGGACGATCGACCCGGCCACACGCCGAAGACGCCGTGAGCGCGAGTACGACCGCCGCGATGACAAGGAGCCACGGCGTCGACCGCCTTCCACCACCGGCGGATCGGTCTGCTGGCATTGCCACCTCGTCGGGTCGAAGGTGCGCGTGCGACGCCGCCGTGTCCAGCCGCGCATTCGCCAGCATAGGGCGGAGACGATTCGGCGCAGTTGAATCCGCTGACCGCCAACCGCGTGCCGACGATGTTGTTACCATCGCGCCGTGCAGGACTCCCCGACGCCACCCGGTCGCGGCGGAGGGCCCTCTCCGTCACGACGCGAACTTCTCAAATATGCAGTCGCCGCGCCGACATTGATGCTCCTCGGAGCGGCGGCAGCGTCGCGGGCGGCGCCGAAGGCGGGCGCGCAAGGGCTGCGGCTCGTCGACTTCGCGCACCGGAAGGTTCCTGCCGATCAGCTCAAGGCGGCGGGTTTCGACGGCGCGCTGGTGTACGTGTCGGAACTGCGCCCCGGAGCCGACTTCGACTTCAAACCGGTGACCCGTGAATACGCCGATTCTTTACGAGCCGAGGGTCTGCACGTCGTCAGCTGCTACCAGTACGGCAAGCCCGGCTGGCCCACACCGTCGGACTACACCCGGGGCTACGACGGTGGTGTCGCGGACGCGTCGACCGCGCTGCGGTTGCACAACGCCGCGGGCGGGCCCGACTCGGCGCCCATCTTCTTCAGCGTCGACGAGGACATCGACGAAGAGACCTGGGAGAACGTGGCGCGCGAGTGGTACCGCGGCATCAACTCGGTGCTCGGCGTGAACCGCACGGGGCTCTACGGCCACGCGCGGGCGTGCTCGTGGGCCATCGGCGATGGCGTCGTCGGCCGATCGACCAGCGACGGATATTGGTGGGTGTGGCAGACCAAGGCCTGGTCGGCCGGCGAGCGCGATCCCCGAGCCGTGCTCTATCAGGCCGTGGTGATCGGCGGGTCGGAGCCCGGCGTGGCGATCGGGGACACCCACGTCGACGTCGACGAGGTTCTCGCGCCCGACTTCGGGCAGTGGGATCTGGACCGAGGCTGACCGTGCCCGTTACCAGAGCGTTTCGCCGTCGTTGCTGTGAAATCGGCGCGGGAGCGTTCGCCGCGAGACCGCATTTAATACCCTGCTGACATGCCGGAGCGCGAACCGGCCGGGGGGACGGTCATCAAGCTGGTTCTGTGCTGCACGCTGGCCGGGGTGCTGGCGGCAGCGCTGATGTTCCCGTTCGCGGGTGGATTCGGGCTGCTGTCAAACCGCGCCTCGGACATCGTCGCCAACGGTTCTGCGCAGCTGGTGGAGGAAGACGTCCCCCAGGTCACGACCATGGTCGATGCCGCGGGTAAGCCGATCGCGTGGCTGTACAGCCAGCGCAGGTTCGAGGTGCCCAGCGAGAAGATCGCCAACACCATGAAGCTGGCCATCGTCTCGATCGAGGACAAGCGCTTCGCCGAGCACGCGGGCGTCGATTGGCAAGGCACGCTGACCGGTCTGTCCGGTTATCTGTCGGGCAACCTCGACACCCGCGGCGGGTCAACGATCGAACAGCAGTACGTCAAGAACTTCCAGCTGTTGGTGACTGCCCAAACCAATGCCGAGCGGCGCGCCGCGGTCGAGCTGACGCCGGCGCGAAAGCTGCGTGAGATGCGGATGGCGCTGACGCTGGACAAGACGTTCACCAAGGCGGAGATCCTCACGCGCTACCTGAACCTCGTCGGTTTCGGCAACGGGGCTTTCGGGGTCCAGGACGCCGCGCAGACCTACTTCGGCATCAACGCATCGCAGTTGAACTGGCAGCAGGCCGCGCTGCTGGCCGGCCTCGTCCAGTCGCCGACCTCGCTGGACCCCTACGTCAACCCCCAAGGTGCCCTGCAGCGGCGGAACCTGGTGCTGGACACCATGATCGACCACCTGCCCCAGCATGCCGACGAGCTGCGATCGGCCAAGTCGTCACCCCTCGGGGTGCTACCACGCCCCAAGGAGCTCCCCGGCGGGTGCATCGCCGCTGGTGATCGCGGCTTCTTCTGTGAGTACGTGCTGGCGTATCTGGCCCATGCCGGAATCAACAAAGATCAGGTCGCCCGTGGGGGCTACCTGATCCGCACGACGCTCGACCCAGCGGTCCAGGCGTCGGTGAAACGGTCCATCGACAAGGTCGCGAGCCCCACGCTGGACGGAATCGCCGGCGTGATGAGCGTCATCAAGCCCGGAAAGGATTCTCACCGGGTCCTCGCGATGGCGAGCAACCGGACCTACGGCCTGAACAAGGACGCCGGGCAGACGGTGCAGCCTCAGCCGTTCTCACTCGTGGGCGACGGCGCCGGTTCGATCTTCAAGATCTTCACCACCTCCGCGGCACTCGAGATGGGCATGGGGATCAACGCTCAGTTGTCCGTACCCGGGAGCTTCCAGGCCCGAGGCTTGGGGAGCAGCGATACCCCCGGTTGCCCGAAAGAGACCTGGTGCGTGAAGAACGCCGGAAACTACCGCGGGTCGATGAACGTCACGGACGCGCTGGCCAGCTCACCCAACACGGCGTTCGCGAAGTTGATTCAGCAGGTGGGGGTGCCCCGTGCGGTCGACATGGCTGTTCGGCTTGGACTGCGCTCGTATGCCCTTCCGGGGACGGCCCGCGCGTACGACCGGGGAAGCAATGAGAGCCTGGCCGACTTCATCAAGAGGCAGAATGCGGGATCGTTCACCCTCGGCCCGTTCCAGCTCAACGGTCTCGAGTTGTCGAACGTGGCAGCGACGTTGGCTTCGGGCGGGGTGTGGTGCCCGCCGAACCCCATCGACAAGATCATCGACCGTCGCGGTGAGGAGGTGACCTTCACCGCGGAGAAGTGCGACCAGGCGGTGCCGGAGGGGTTGGCGAACACGATGGCGAACGCCCTGAGCAAGGATGATCAGGGCGGCGGTTCCTCTCGGCGCGGCGGCGGCGGAGGCGGTACGAACCCGGTGCTGGTGTTGATCGTGACGATTGACCCCGGGATGGTGCGGCCACTCGGCGTCGTCCCCACGACGGCGCCGTAGGGGGCCTCGCTGTTCACCGGCGTCGTCTTCTCGGCCACCTGGAACCCGGCGTCCTTGAGTCGCTGGCGGGCCTTGTCGACGTTCATGCCCGACACGTTGGGCACCTCGCTGCCGGGACCGCCTTCGACGTAGCGGGGATCGGTCGGCGGCAGGCGGACCTCGCCGAAACTCGTGGCGATCGGCTTCATCGCCTCGAACCAGATGCGCGCCGGCTCGTTACCGCCGTACAGGTCACCGCTGTAGCACTTGCGCAGCGGAAACGAGCAGATCTCGGACGGCGAGTTCGAGTCGTCGAAGATGTAGACGCTGCCCGCGTACTGATTGGTGAACCCTAGGAAGCCGGAGGACCTGTGGGATTCGGTCGTGCCGGTCTTACCCGACATCGGCAGGTCCCATTGCACCGAACCCGCCGCCCCGGCCGCGGTCCCGCCGCCCTGATCCGATGGTCATGCCGTTTCCCGGTCTACCGCCGTTCTTGATGGGGCCGCCGCCCCCACCGCCGGCTCCGCCACCGCCACCATTGCCGCCGCCACCTCCGCCGCCGGCGTGAGCCGACGGGTGGGGTTTCAGCTAGGCGGGACTATTCGGGCGTGAGTTGCTCGGAGTCGGCGAACAGAAGCGTGCCCTCGTCGAGCATCACCGCCCATCGACGGGCCGGATCCGCAATGTGGTTGGGCCCGATCTCGACGGCAACGGCCGTCATCTCGCCGAAGTCTTCCACGATGACACCGCGCGCCTCGGCATCTGTACCGGCGTTGACGCGAACGCGGACATCCACCGCCAGCTCCGAGTCGTGGCCTTGGTCTCGATCGTCGACGCTTTTCTTCGCCACCGTTCCCCTCCTGACGCCCGTCAAGGATTAGCGAGGAAGTCAGTGAACCACGACTGCCCGCGCCCGAGCACGGAATTCGGAAATTCCTTCAGTTTGCGGACGACTCCGTTCGCTTGGCGTTCGTCCGGCCGCCCTCAGGTGTGCTCGCGGGTCCACTCGGTTATAAAGCGCAGTGTCTCCGGAATCTGGTCGATCATCTGCCGACCGAGAGGACTCTCGAGTTTGCCCCCGACGAGTGGAACTTTCACTTGGACGGTTGCTGAGCATTCGAGGCGTTCCCGTTGCTCGACGGGGCGATCACTACGAAACTGCGGGCAGAGCCTGGCGCACCATGGGCCTTGACGCGAATTCTCCGCGCACTATTCCGTCGTGATCGACGGCCCACGTCTCGCTTTGAACGAGTTCTAGATCTCTGGGATAGAGCTTTCCAAAGGGAGGCGGCAGAACTGCGTCTTCAGCTCCTGGACGACTGTGGCGCGCACAGTCCAGCTCGCATCAACCTCGAATGAACGGAGTTCAACAACGTACGTCCTCATGAGGTGCCAACCGCGCCTCCCAATAGTCTCGCTCGCGGTAGACGGCATGTATCTGTTGAACGCTGACCGGAGATTCGACGATGCAGTCGAACGACTTTGGCATGCCAGAGAGGCTATCGTCATTCGGCGAAAAGAAAGATCGACCGTTTCGACATCACCCGAAAGGACGCACCGGCGATCTTGACGTTTGGGGGCGGAGTGCACTACTGCCTGGGTGCCAACCTCGCGCGGCTCGAGTTGGCGGAGGCGCTCGCGATCATGGCGCAACGCCTCCCGACGCTGCATCGGGTGGGACCGGCCCCGTGGAAGCCGGTGCTGGGCATGACCGGACCGACAAGCCTCCCCATGGAATTCGACGTCGACGCGGTGACGGGTGCGTAGCCACGGCTGGGCGGGCGCCACGCCCGCATCCGATGAGGAGGCGATCACCAGGATCCTTGACGCCGCAGACGAAGTCGTCGCCGAGCGGGGATCGTCCTTGCGGATCACGGACGTCGCGCGAAGGCTCGGCGTGACCCGACAGACCGTCTACCGCTATTTCCCCGGAACCGACGCGCTGCTGATCGCCAGCGCGATGCGATCCGCGGACGGCTTCATCGACCGGCTGGCCGAACATGTTGGCGATCAGAAGGATCCGGTTGCGGCGATGGTCGAATGCGTCGCCTATGCCGTCGAGCACTTGATTGGGGATCCCCAGTTCGAGAACTTGCTGACCGAACGCCGGGACGGCGGAATGATCACATCCCCGACCTCGGAAACCGCCTTGAGCTTCAGTCGGTCGATTCTGCACCGGTTCCACGTGGACTGGGAGCTACACGGCTTCGACGAGGCGTCACTGGATGAACTTGCCGAACTGGCGCTGCGGACGATGCATTCGCTGCTATTGGATCCCGGACAACCGCCACGAGACGGCGTCGCGTTGCGCCGCTTCATCGCCCGCTGGCTCGGACCCGCGATCCTCATGCCGCGCGTGGCGGCGGCGATCGCATAAAGCCGCGTCGCTCACGCGGCGTCGCTGCAGATTGCTGCTGCCCCTGTCAGGCAACGGACTCTTCAGGCAACTTTTGCGGACCACGTATTTGATGCGTAATCGCTGCCGCGCCAGACTACGCCCCGCGAACGGAAGAGTTCCTATCCGATTGGTAAGCGACCTCGTCCTGGCGGGCCACGCTTCTACGCGCGACCTCAACGGCAGGACGGTTCACTGCGAGCTAAGCTCGTCGCCGTACGGCGGACCGAGGAATCGCCGCAGCATCTGGTACTCAGCGTCGGGATCCTTCACGGGCCAACTCCAGAGCGCCAGAAAAACCCGAATCAGCCACTGCTCCGCGAGGGGGTCGGGATCCTCGAGTCCAAGCATCTCGGCGGCAAACCGCGCGATGACCTCAGACGTCGTCAGCCAGTCTGTTTCGGCGGGCGGATGGGCGGAGCGGAGCGCCTTGGTCAACGGGTCGGACCGGGCACGCTTCAACGCCAACGCGGTCGCCTCGACCGCCCTCTCCGCACCCTTGAGTCCGCGGATCGCTTCGCGCACTGTTTCGACGGTGCGGGCCGCGTGGATACCGACGACAGCGTCGCGGATCGCGGTCTTACCGCCGGCGTGCCGGTAGATCGTGGCCGGCGAGCAGTGCACCTCCGCGGCCAACGCATCGATGGTGAATGCCTCCCATCCACGCCTTGCGATCAGATTGGCGGCTGCGGCATGGATGCGCTTCGTTGCCTCGGAACCTCGGTCTTGACCGACCAACCAATCCGTACCGGCCATTCCGCGCGCCTCCCTCCGCTGGCAGCCTCGGGGCTCTATCTCTCAGGATGAGAAGAACAGCGCCGATTCTCTCATGCGATGCGCAGCTCAGGGGTCGTCCGTGAGAAGGTCTTGCCCGACCGCGCCGCGAGGAGCATGTCAACTTCCTTCGGCGCCGTTGACGGCCTCGGCCACAGGACCAACGCTAGGACCGTGGCGATCTTGGACGACCCTGCTCAATTCTTCGGAAATGCCGCCATTCAGGATCCATACCCGCTTTATGAGCAGATGCGGTCGGAAGCACCGGTGCACCGCATCGGCGAGTCCGATTTCTACGCGGTCTGCGGCTGGGACGCGCTCGTCGAGGCGACCAACCGGGTGGAGGATTTCTCCTCGAATCTCACCGCAACCGTGGTCTACGACCACAGCGGCGCGGTGAACCCGTTCCCGATGATGCCGCTCGGCGACCCGGCGCACGCGCTCGCCACCGCGGACGATCCGGCACACGCCGTGCATCGCAAGGTTCTGTTGCCGCACCTGTCGGCTCGGCGAGTCCAGGTGATCGAGGAGTTCGCCGAAGAGACCGCGCACCAGCTGTGGACGGAGTCGGTGAACGACGGGCGAATCGAATGGATGAGCGCCATAGCCAACCGGCTTCCGATGAAGGTGGTCGCTCAGCTGCTCGGCCTGCCCCACGATGATGTGGACAAACTCATCAGGCTGGGATACGCCACCACCACGCTGCTCGACGGGATCGTCACTCCGGAGCAGCTCGAAACCGCCGGTCTGGCGGCAATGGAACTGGGCGGCTACGTCCTGGACCACTTCGAAGCGGCGGCCAGCGATCCACAATCGGGACTGATCAGCGATCTCGCTGCGCGCTGCGCCTCCGGCGAGGTGGAACAGCCGGTCGCCTTGAGCATCATGCTCACGCTCTTCAGCGCCGCCGGCGAATCCACGGCCTCGCTGCTCGGCAGCGCCGCATGGATTCTCGTGAGCCAACCGGACATACAGAAACAGGTCCGCGAGGATCGCGACCTCCTGGTGCCCTTCATCGAGGAGACGCTGCGCTACGAGCCTCCATTCCGCGGCCACTATCGCCACGTCCTGCACGACACCACGCTGGGCGGCGTCGACCTACCCGCCAACTCACATCTGCTGCTGTTGTGGGGCGCAGCCAATCGCGATGCCGCGCAGTTCGATTCACCGCACGACTTCCGGCTCGACCGCGGCAGCGGCAAGGGCCACGTCACGTTCGGCAAGGGTGCTCATTTCTGCGTGGGCGCAGCCCTTGCCAGGCTGGAGGCCCGGATCGTCCTGCGCATGCTGCTCGAACGGACCGAATGGATCGAGGCTGTCGACGTCGGAGATTGGCTGACCAGCATTCTGGTCCGCAGATTGGAACGTCTGGAACTGGCAGTCCAATGACGACGGTTCAACCCCCGCCGAATCCTGCGCAGGATGCAGGGCGTTGATCAAGATCTACCGCAAGAGAGCGCTGCGGATAGCGGCGCTCATCATGGCCGCCATCTTCGCGGCGATCTCGTCGCTGACTTACCTCGCATACTCGGGGAGGTTCATTCCCGTCGACACCGTCACAGTGACCTCGGCACGTGCCGGGCTCGTGATGGACCGCGACGCCAAGGTCAAGTACCTGGGAATTGAAGTCGGAAAAGTGTCCTCGATCGAATACGACGGTGCACAGGCGCTACTGACACTCAAGATCCGCCGCGATCAGATGGAATACATCCCGTCCAACGTCACCGTCCGTATTGCGAGCAACACGGTATTCGGTGCGAAGTCCGTCGAGTTCCTGAGCCCGCAGACTCCCGACAAAATCCCACTTGCAGCCAATTCGCATCTGCGTGCCGCCGAGGTCGCCGTAGAAGCCAACACCCTCTTCGAAACGCTCGTCGACACTCTGAAGAAGATCGATCCAACCGAACTCAACGCGACGATGACGGCAATCGGCGAAGGGTTACGCGGAAACGGACGGGACATCGGGAGCACTATCTCGACGATCACCGACTACATGGGAACGTTCAACTCGCACCTGCCCACCCTGCAGGCGGATATCCAAAAGGTCGGCGACGTCGCCGATATCTATGCAGAAGCTGCGCCGGACATCCTGACCTTGTTCGATAACGCCGGTCCCCTCAGCGAGACCATCGTCGACCAACAGGAGAACCTGGCCACGACGTTGATGGCCTCGGCCGGACTGGGAAACAGCGCAGCGGATGTGCTCGGGCCCGCACAGAGCGACTTGACCGCCGCGGTCCAGCGATTGCGGGCCCCGTTGAAGGTCCTGGGCGACTATTCACCTCAATTAGGCTGCCTCCTAACCGGTTTGGCGACCACACTCAAAGAATTCACTCCCGCTTGGGGAGGCACCGTACCCGGGGTCTTCATGAATGCCTTCTTCATCCCAGGCGTGGCGCCGTACACGTACCCCGAGAGCCTTCCCATCGTCAACGCATCCGGCGGTCCCAATTGCCGGGGACTGCCGAATCTGCCCGGGAAGATGAAGAACGGATCGTGGTTCCGGCCGCCGTTTCTGGTGACGGACAACGCATATATTCCGTATCAGCCCAATACCGAACTCCAATTCGATCCGCTGTCAACCTTCCAGTTTCTGTTCAACGGCGCCTATGCCGAGCGAGATGACTACTGATGCCCAAGGACCGGCTCGGGCTGAAAGTTGCAGCATTCACCGTTGTGATGCTGCTCGTCCTCGGCCTTCTCGTAATGACCTTCGGAAAGTTCCGTTTCGGTTCAGCGGTGTCCTACCGTGCAGAGTTCGACTCCGTCTCACGCCTGAAGCCCGGCCAGGACGTGCGCGTGGCAGGCATTCCCGTCGGGTCCGTTACCGACATCGCCATCAACGGCGACCATGTCGACGTCGAGTTCGAGATCGACAAAGAGTATCGGATATACAGCTCGACCCGCGCGGCGATTCGATATGAGGACCTCGTCGGCAACCGCTACCTCGAAATCAGCACTGGCTCAGGGGAACTACGGCCGCTGGCGCCCGGCGGTACCATACCGCGCTCGCACACCGTACCAGCAGTGGATCTCGACGCTCTACTGGGCGGTTTGCGTCCGGTCCTAAAAGGCCTCGACGCGAGCAAGGTCAACGAGGTCAGCAACGCGATCATCGAATTACTCCAAGGCAACGGCGGCACCTTGGCCAAGGTCCTGTCGGAAACCGACTCGTTCACCCGGACGCTGGCGGGACGCGACCAGTTGATCGGTGATGTCATCGACAACCTCAACACCGTACTCACTTCGATCGATGACAAAGGGGCACAACTAGACACGAGTATCGATCAATTGCAGCAACTGACCACGACATTGTCGGCCGGGCGCGGCCCGATTGCGGGGGCGATCCAGCCGCTTGCCTCCGCGCAGGCCGACCTCACCGACCTGTTGATCTCGTCGCGGCGTCCGTTGCAGGGGGTGATCGAGCACGCGCGTCCGTTGGCGACCGTTCTTGATGATCGAAAAGAGGAGGTGAATGCCGTGATCGAGCCACTCGCCGAGAACTACCTGCGACTCAGCGCGCTCGGTCAGTACGGCGCGTTTTTCAACATCTTCTTCTGCGCAGTGAAGATCAAGATAAACGGTCCGGCAGGTAGCGACATCTTGATTCCGCTGCTCGGGCCGTCGGATCCGTCAAAGGGACGGTGCTCCGATGACGGTTGAGGAGCGGGGTGGCCGGAACCCGTTACGCACAGGCATTTTCGGAATCATTCTCGTGGTACTGCTGGTGCTCGTCTCATTCGGTTACTCCACACTGCCCTTCATGCCACAGGGAAAGGTCTACACCGCGTACTTCACAAACGCCGCCGGAGTCACCGGTGGTAGCGATGTGCAGATCTACGGTTACAACGTCGGCAAGGTGACCTCGGTCGACCTCGACCTGAGCGCCCGCGCCGCAAAGGTGCTTTTCACCGTCGACCGCGATCTACGCCTCGGCGACCAGACGCTGGTGGCCATCAAGACCGATACCATTCTCGGCCAACGGATTCTGGCGGTCACTCCGGGTGGCGCAGGTTCGGTCAACACCGTGCCGCTCGGACGCACGACGACCCCGTACACCTTGCCCGACGCGTTGCAGGACCTGGGCAACTCCGCAGCCGAGCTGGACACCGACGCCTTCGAAAGCGCGCTTGAAACTCTGACCGCGACGATGCGCGATGCCACCCCCCAGCTGCGCAGCGCGCTCGACGGCGTGGCGGCGCTCTCCCGCAGCATCAACGCCCGCGACGAAGACCTCGCCCAGTTGTTGACTCACACGAAATCGCTGTCCACCATCCTCGCCACTCGCTCACGCCAACTGAATCAGCTGATCACCGACGGTAATGAGCTGTTCGCCGAGCTCAGTGAACAGCGCACCGCGCTCGCCTCGCTCGTCGCGGGAATCGGCGATGTGTCGAGGCAGATATCGGGGTTCGTCGCGGACAACCGTCGTGAATTCGGTCCCGCACTGGTCAAGCTCAACCTCGTACTCGAGAATCTGAACGCCCGCCGCGCCCACCTCGACGAAGCGCTCAAACGGCTCCCTGCCTTTTCCACCACATTGGGTGAAGTTGTGGGATCCGGACCGGGCTTTTCCGTCAACATCTGGGGCGTGCCGACTCCTGCCGTTGCCGGCGTGCTGTTGGACACCTACTTCCAGCCGGGCAAGCTGCCCGACAGTCTGGCCGACATGCTTCGCGGATTCATTCGAGAGCGACTCGTGATCAGGCCGAGAACGCCATGACTACGCTCGGACTCAACCGCCCCCGAGGATGGCCTCGGGCTGTGCTCGCCACGGTACTGACCATGACGCTTGTCGCCGGGCTGTACACAGTGTGGCCGCGCACGCAGCAACGGAACATCACCGGCTTGTTCTCCTCGGCAGTGGGTTTGTACGTCGGCGACGAGGTGAAGGTCGCCGGAGTCCCCGTCGGCCGGGTCACCGGAATCGAACCAGGCCCGCAGCACACCAGGGTGGCAATGAGTGTCGACTCAAGGATTCCCGTTCCGGGCGATGCCGCCGCCCTGATAGTTTCGCCGAATCTGGTCTCCGCTCGGTTCGTGGAATTCGCGCCGATCTACGACGGCGGCCCGACCCTGTCCGACAACGCGGTCGTCGGACTCGATCGGACAGCGGTACCGATCGAATGGGATCAGGTCAAAGATGAGCTGACCAAATTGTCGGCACAACTTGGACCCAGACCAGGCTCGGCGCAGGGCCCACTGAGCGAGTTGATCAACCAAGCCGCAGATACTTTCGACGGTTCGGGCGAATCATTCAGGAGTGCGGTCCGTGAATTATCGCAAGTGGCAGGGCGTCTCGGGGATTCCCGTACCGACATCTTCGACACCGTGAAGAACCTGCGCATCGTCGTGGACGCCCTCTCGAAGAGCAATGAACAGATCGTGGCGTTCACGTCACATGTCGCCTCGGTCTCTCAGGTGCTCGCGGACAATTCCCGCGACATCGATCAAGCTCTCGGCTCACTGAACAGTGCGCTCTCCGACGTCCGGGGGCTGCTCAAGGACAACAACGATGCATTGATCGGCCAGATCGATCGGCTCGCCGACTTCACCAGTCTGCTCACCGAACGCAGCGACGACATCGAACAAGTTCTGCACCTCGCGCCGACGGCGCTAGCCAACTTCTACAACATCTACAATCCAGCCCAGGCCTCGCTGAACGGCATCGTGACACTGCCCAACTTCGGCAACCCAGTTCAGCTCATGTGCGCGGGGATGTTCGAGACCTCCGAGACGCCGGAGAATTACAAGCGCGCAGAGATCTGCCGCCAGCGAATGGCGCCGGTGGTCAAGCGGCTTCAGATGAACTATCCACCGTTCCTCTTCCGTCCAATCACCAGCATCACGGCGTACAAGGGGCAAATCATCTATGACACACCGCAAACGGAGGCGAAGGCGCAGACCCCGATTGCGCAACTTCAATGGCAACCGCTGCCCGGCGTGACCCCACCGTCCATTCCGCCCGAGGCCGATCTGAGTTCGCTCATGGTCCCGGACGCACCGATTGCGCCACACCAGCCGGACGGACAGACAGGAGCCGGCAGATGATCAACGTGCATCTCCGCAAATCGGCGCGGCAAGCGACGGCGATCGCATCACTCGCGGTGGCGCTCTCGGCATGCCAATTCAACGGGCTGAACTCACTGAACATGCCCGGCACCGCAGGTCACGGCGAAGGCTCGTTCACGGTATCTGTCGAGCTACCCGATATTTCGTCGCTGCCACAGAACTCCCCCGTCAAGGTGGACGACGTGACCGTCGGCAGTGTGTCGGGTGTCAAGCCCATGCAGCGTGACGACGGTACGTTCTATGCGCTGGTCCAGCTCTCCCTCGACGGCTCGGTGCATCTGCCCGCCAACGCCACCGCGACCGTCGCGCAAACATCGCTCCTGGGCTCGCGGCATTTGGAGCTGGCCGAGCCCATCTCCGAACGGCCCGTAGGCTCGCTGGGCCCGAATTCTCGGATCGGCATTGAAAAGGCCGGAAATTATCCGAGCACCGAAGATGTCCTGTCTTCGCTGGCCATCGTCGTCAACAACGGTAATCTTGGTGTACTGCAGGATATTACAGACGAGACGTATGCTGCCGTTGTCGGGCGCGCCGGTCAGTTCACCGCGTTCCTGCCACGGCTCGCCGAATTGGCCGCGGGGTTGGATGCCCAGGCCGGCGACATCGCTACGGCGATGGAGAAGGTCAACCACTTTGCAGGTCGACTCGCCGGCGGTACCGACAAGATCGAGCGGACACTGGAGGCACTCCCGTCGGCGACGCGGGTACTCAAGGACAACGGCCAGAGAATCGTCGATGCTTTCGCGGCCCTGAAGCGACTCGCGGACATCGCCGCCCCGCTGTTGGCTCAGACGAAAACGGATTTCGCCGCTGACCTCATCCACGCCTTCGCCGTGGTCAAGGCCCTCAGCGACAACGCCGAAACGCTCGTCGACGCATTGCCGATCCTGCCGGCATTTCCGATACCGCTCAACGACGGACTGAAGCGGGCGGTCAGGGGTGACTTCCTCAACGTCTTCGCGACGTTTGACCTCACCCTGCGGCGAATGGGCGAGAACTTCTTCACGACGAGCACGCTCGATCCCAACATGAAGCGCCTCTCCGAAGTCATCTCGGTACCCGATTACCTTGTCGGAGCGACATCGTCGTTGTCCGGGCAGGCTGCCGATCCCTTCAAAATCCCGCCCCTGAATCCTCCCGATCCACAGCCGGCCGGCCAACCCTGATGCTCACTCCACTCGTCCGCCTGCAACTGACCATCTTCTCCCTGGTCGCGCTCGTCAGCGTGTTCGTGATCGCAGTGTTCTACGTGCAGTTGCCGAAGGCGTTCGGCCTCGGGACCTACACCGTGACGGCCAACTTCGCGGCCAGTGGAGGTCTGTATCCCAATGCAAACGTCGCCTACCGCGGAACGACCGTCGGCAAGGTCAAATCCGTATCACTGACCCGTGACAACGATGTTCGGGTCGAGATGCGAATCGAGGACACTACGAAAATCCCCGACGACGTCGACGCCTACGTCAAGAGCGTGTCGGCGATCGGCGAGCTATACGTCGATCTTGTGCCGCCGCCGAACGCGTCGACGGATTCTCTGGAAAATGATGGGCACATCGACCGTGCTCGAACGCACATCAGCGGCGACATCGCCAGCCTGCTGCGCGACGCGCAAAGCCTGGTCGATTCGCTTGATCGAAGCCGGTTGCGCGACGTACTGAGGGAGGCATTCACCGCTTTCGACGGGTCAGGTCCCGAGCTCGCCCGGCTCATCGAATCGTCACGGTCGCTGATCGAAGAAGCCGACAACACGTCCAGCGAGACAATTCAACTCCTCGAACAATCTCAGCCGCTGCTCGACGCCCAGCGTGCGTCCGGGCAGCACATCAGATCGGTCGCAGATGGCCTGGCACGCCTCACGACTCATCTTCGTGAAGCCGACCCCCAGATACGCGCAGTTCTGCAGTCGGCCCCAGGCGCTGCCGACGAAGCGACCGCTCTCTTCGAAGGCATCCGTCCCACGTTTCCGGTGCTGGCTGCGAACCTCGCCAACGCCGGCCGTGTTGGCGTCATCTACCACAAGTCGATCGAACAGGTGCTGGTGATCATGCCGGCCCTTGCCGCGGCGGTCATCACAATCGCGAATCAGTACCCGGCAGACGAGGGCGCCAAAGCGGACTTCAAGCTGAATTTCGGTGATCCACCGCCCTGCATCACCGGGTTCGTACCTCCGTCCGACATACGCTCGCCCGCCGACACCACGCTTCGCGATGTCCCGAAAGACATGTACTGCAAGGTCCCGCAGAACGATCCAACAGTCGTTCGCGGCGCACGCAACTACCCCTGCCAGGAATTCCCCGGCAAAAGGGCGCCGACGGTGCAACTCTGCCGCGATCCGCGGGGTTATGTACCGTTGGGGAGCAACCCGTGGCGCGGACCGCCGGTGCCGGTGGGAACACCGGTGACCGATCCACGAATGACTCTGCCGCAGAACAAGTATCCGTACATTCCGCCGCAAGCGGACTACGATCCCGGGCCTCCCGCCGTGCAGCTTCCGCCAGGTGTGCCGCCCGGGCCGGGGCCGGCGCTCACCGCGCCGTATCCGACGCAGGTCCCGCCTGTGACCCCCGGACCACCTCCACCGCCTCTACCATTTCAGCCGCCGCCTGACCAGGTGATCCCGCCATACGTCCGGCCGTCTGCGCCACCCACTCCTGCAAATCCTGGCGGCACAACGCCACCCGCGAGCGAGAACACACCGTTGCCGGCTGAGGCCGGATTGTCGAGAACAAGCCAACCACAGGCGGGCCGTGCCGCCGTGACAACCTACGATCCGACAACCGGTCGGTTTCTCGACCCGTATTCCGGAATCAGCCTGTACGCCAGTGGCTCATCTCGAACATCCACAGCAGAGAACTGGGTGGACCTCATGACCTACCCCCGCCTCGGTTGACGTCAGCGAGACCCCATCAGTCGACATCGATGAGAAGGTGGGTCAGCCGAAGTTCCGCGATACGCCACACCCCGTCGCGCCGGACCCATCGGTCGTGGTAATGACCGTAGGCAGTCAACCCCGTCCCGTTGTTCCACTTCACTCGCTCTTGAGCCGCCCAGATCACGCGGGCCCCATCCTCATCGAGGTGAAACTCCGGGCTGTGCACCTGATGGACCGTGACCGCATCTGTCACAGACGCCTGCACTGCCGCAAGCGTGGCGTCGCGTCCGATGATCGGCGGCACGTCGTCGCCGGCGCCCAAATCGAACACGATGTCTTCGGTCATCAGCTCAGCCAATCCGGCCCAGTCCTTGGTGTCCATCAGCCGGCAATATCTCGATTTGGCCTGCTCCAGCTCGAAACAAGTCTGTAGGTCGATGTGCAAAGTGGCTCCTCTACATTGACGAGTGCATGCCTCAGGCCGGTCGGAGCAGCATGGCTGTCGTTCCGCTGTTGGCGGCCCCGACTCCGACCGCCGCCAGTGCAGCGTCGGCAACCTGTCGCTCTCCCGCTTCGCCGCGGACCTGTAGACACGCCTCGTGCAGGTGGCCGAACCCATGCAGTCGTCCACCGGACAGTTGGCCGCCAGCGGTGTTGATGGGCAGGGCGCCACCAAGCGAGATACGCGCGGAGTCGGCGACGAACTCACCCGACTCGCCCACCTTGCAGAAGCCGAAATCTTCCAACCAACACAGCACGAACACGCTGAACCCGTCGTACAACGAGGCGTAATCGACGTCGCCCACAGTGAAATCCGTTCGGTCCCAAATCGTGGACCACCGCGAGCTGATCCGCGTGATGTCCTCCCCACCCTCCCATGTGAACCGGTCGTGATGGGCACAGTCGAGGGCCTCCACCGTGACCGCTGGGTGATCGAGGGCATGTGCGTGCTCGGTGCGCGAGACCACGAACGCTGTTGCGCCGTCACAGGCGATGTCACAGTCGTACATGCACAACGGCTCGGACACCATGCGCGCGTTCAGGTAAGTCTGCAGATCCAATGGGTCGGTGTAGATCGCCGACGGGTTCCTCCGCGCGTTGGCGCGTTCGACGATCGCAACAGAGGCGAGTTGTTCGCGCGTCAGCCCGTAGCGGATCATCCTGGCTCGGACCTGCATCGCGGCGAGATTGGCGGCGGTGACGCCAAAAGGCAACTGCCATCCCATCATTCCGGCCGGGCGGCCGCCGCGCGCCCCGTAGCCCTGGCGACGCCCTGAGCCCTGGGCCGTGCCCTCCCAGATGCTGCGCCAGCACAGCACATGGTTGGCGAGGCCACCCGCAACGGCGAGCATCGCGTCGACCACAGCACCCAACTGTCCGGGCGATTCCACTCCTCCTGCCACCCAATTCGGTTTGATGCCGAGGGCGTCGTGGATATCGCGCAGAGAAGCGCCGGAGAACCCCGGGCCGGCCTGCGACGCCCCCGGGTACGTGGTCAGCCCGTCGATGTCGGCGAGCGTGAGTCCTGCGTCTTCGACGGCGGCCAGGCAGGCGTCGGCGGTGAGCCGCAGTGCATCCCGACCCAGTCGCCTGCCGATAGCGGATTGACCGATGCCACTGATGATGACGTCGTCGGTGAGCGGCGAGGCCATCAGAGATCCGGTTCGAACAGCGGTACGAACACGTCGTCGTCACCGTCACTGCGTGGGTCGAACGTGACGCGCACCGGTAAGCCCGCGGTGACATCGTCGGGCTCGACGTTCACGAGGTTCGTCAGGACTCGGACGCACTCGTCCTCGACGGGTGTGACGAACGCGATGATGTACGGCGGCGGAAAACTCGGGAAGAACGGGTGTTGATTCACAGTCCACGTCTCGACGCGTCCCCGGCCGCTGAGCGCGACGTATCCGAGCTCGCCGTGGTCATGCGGGCAGCGCACGGCCGGTGGGTGAACCAGACGCTCGCAACTCGAACAGCGCTGCAGACGAAACCGCCCGTCGGCGCCCGAAGTCCAGTACGGCCGATTCACCTCCGACAGCAGCGGAATCGGCTGATCCGGTGTGGTCTCGCTCACCGCTCGTCGACGCCGAAGATGAACCGGTCCGCGATCGCGTGCTCGTTGCGGATCGACATCTCCTGAGCGGTGTTCAGCCAGAGGCCGTCGAAGCCCTTTGAGTGCATGCCCGCATGGATGGCGCCGATGTTCTTCAGGTCCTGAGTCGGCAACTCTCCCCAGCCGTCATGGTCCTGCCAGCGATCGAATTCCTGCCAACCGGCTTCGGGCACTTCGCCGGGTGCGAAGTGCTCGAGCGAGAACATCTCGAACGTGCACCTGTTCGGATCGTCGGCGTCGGGCAGCATCCGGTACCCGAGCAGACACGATTTCTCGACGAGGATCACGAGCGTGGGAAAGATGTGCCAGTCGCCGTTACCGGCGAAATACTCCTCCATCGACATCCGCGGGAAATCGACACCGTCGGCCAGCGCCAGTTCCTCACACATCTTGTGGTAGAGGACAAATGGCGGAGTTTCACTGGGCTCCATCGTGGCCAGCTGCTGCGCGGCGCGATAGTCGCGCTCGGTGACCAGCGCGTTCACCCCGAGGAAGTTGTACTGCATAGCGTTGGCGAACACCTCCGGCCGCGAGGACTGCTTCCGGCGAACACTGTCACGCTCGGCCGTCTCCGGCCGCTGTGTGTAGATGAACCGCGAGTGGTTGCGGTAGGCGATCGTCGGCGTGTACGGCGCGTAGACGTACTCCTGAGGCTGTGCCGGTTCGGTGCTCGGCCGGGGACCCTGAGCGGCCCGCAACGTCTGCGGGTGTGTGCCCGGCGTGTGGTAGCCCTCGATGAAGGCATCGATGACGGTCTTGTAGTTGGCCGGCAGAAACGTCCGCTTACGCCAGCGGTAACGCATGTCCTGCAGGCGAAACGGCGCCAGTGCAGTAGGCAGCGGGTCCAGCCACGACAGGAGGTCAGGCGGGTCGTCGGCCATGCTGATGAACACCCAGCCACCCCATGTACCCACGTTGACGGGTTTCAGCCCCCACTGATCCCGCGGCCGGGAGGCGAACTCCTCTCTGCACGGGACGAACGACGAACGGCCGTCGAGCGCGTAGCGCCACCCATGGAACTCACACCGCAGATCCCCCTCGACAGCCGTGCCGGTCCCCCGCACGATCTTCATCCCCCGATGCGCGCACGCGTTGTAGAACGCCTTGATGCTGCGATCCTTCTGGCGCACAACGACGATCGACTGCCGACCGATGGTGTACTCGTAATAGGAGCCCGGGTCGGGGATCTCTTCCTCGCGGCACGCGGCCTGCCAAACCCGGGTGAACAGCCTGTCGAGTTCGAGCTGGAGGAATTCCGGGTCGAGGTAACGGGTCTTCGGGACGAACGTTTCCCCACACGCATACTTCTCCGGCACTCGCCGGGTCGCCACGTCGGTCATCGTCACCTCTTCTCGTCAGCCGGCAGGCGGCTTGTCGAAGATATTGGGCCACAGGATCGCCTCTTTGAATGACGTTTCGATCTCGGCGAACGCGCTGGGGATGTCCCACGTTCCCGTGGCCGAGACGATTTCGCGCTCGATCACCGGATTCGACATCAAACTGATCCGGCCGTTCCCGGCGAAGATCACGCGGCGATTCAGCCAATCCGACTGCACGCTCGCCAGATACGCCACCGGCGGCACGCAGTTCTTCGGCGACAACCGCACATTCGAATCGGAGTAGTCCATGCTGCCACCGCCCTTGATGCCCTGCGTCATTCGCGTTCCGGCGATCGGAGCGATCGCATTCGACGTGACACCGTAGTTGCGCAGGGCGTTGGCGCAGGAGAACGTGAGGCCGACGATGCCCATCTTCGCCGCCGCATAGTTCGGCTGGCTCGGGGCGCCCTGCAAACCGGACATCGACGTGAAGTTGATCAACCGGTACTGGCCGCCGCGGTTCTCCCGCCACCATCCGGCCGCGTGTCGGCTGATGTTGAACGTCCCCTTCAGGTGGACGGCGACGACGGCATCCCAGTCCTCCTCGCTCATCTTGAAGACCATGCCGTCGCGCAGAATGCCCGCGGCGTTCACCACTACGTCGAGCCCGCCGAGGGTGTCGGCGGCGCGGCCGATCAAGTCGGCGCAGGCGCAGAAGTCCGTGATGTCGGTGGTGTCGGAGAAGGCCTTGCCACCCTGTGCGTTGATGGCCGCAGCCACCGCCTCTGCCGGCCCAGGGTCACGACCGGTGCCATCGACTCCCACACCTGCGTCGGAGACCAGGACGGTCGCTCCTTCTGTCGCCAGTCCCTCGGCCACGGCAGCTCCGATACCGCGACCCGCGCCGGTGACCAGCGCCGTCCGTCCGTCCAGTGCACCCATACCCGCTCCTTAACAAGCGCTCTCCGGCATCATACAAGACAGCAGAACATTATGTGTATATCTGTACACTAGTCGAAACCCCATTCCGAGTATCGGCGCTCTAGCTCCGCAAGTGCCTCCCGGCCGCCTCTGGACGCCCGCTCCTTCATGAAGTTGAACTCGTCCTCACGCCAGGACAAGTTGCTGAACACGCTGTGCGCCATGGGAACCCAGTCGCCGAACTGCGCCATGCCGACCGCGTGCCAGAACGTGATGAGTGCGTGCTTGCCGACCATCAGCCCGTCCGCCGAATGGTGGGCGATGGCGCGGGCATACCGCAGCGCCTCGTCGTGCAGCCGTTCGGCGGGAACCACCGACGCGGCGACTCCCCACTCGCGCAGCTCGGCGGCGGGGACCCTGTGCCCCGTGATCATGGCCTCATAACCGCGGTTCGGCCCGAGCTTGAGCAGGGCCAGCGGCATCGCGGTCGAGAATCCGGCGAAGCCGATACGGGCCTGCGGGCGCGCCAGGTACATGTCGTCCGCGACGACCAGGATGT
>NZ_LZJE01000261.1:0-21609 GCF_001666865.1 Mycobacterium sp. E136 | reverse complement strand
CTGCGGCCACATCCGAGGCGATTGCGGTTTATGCCGCGGCGTTGGGCCCCGACGCCGAACGTTACGGCGCCGCGCTCGGTGAGCCCCGGTTCGACGACGACGCCTGGGCGGGCAAGCTCGACGTTCTGCTCGATCTGAGGCCCGCGGTGGCGTCGTTCACCTTCGGCCTGCCCAGCGCCGAGGAGATACAGCGCCTGCGTGCGGCGGGTATCACGACGGTGGGCACCGTGACGACGTTGGCCGAGGCCCGGCAGGCCGTTGAGCGCGGCGCCGTAACGTTCGGCGTCGGGGCCCAACGCCGCGGCATAAACCGCAATCGCCTCGGATGTGGCCGCAGATGGTTGCGGGACAAAGACATTCGCGCCCACCGGGCCGGTGGTCAGGCTCTGTGCGGCGCTGATGCGTTCGGCGAACACCTGCGCCGTGAGGTAGCCCCCGGCCACGAATCCCAAGCCACCGGCCGCGCTACCTGCGGCGGCGAGCTCGGGGGTCGACGGGCCGCCGGCCATCGGCGCGACGAGAATCGCCGCGGTGAGGTCGCGCAGATCGAACATCAGCGCACCGCCTTGGCGAAGAGCAGGCAGTCCTGCGGTTCGTCGCTGATGTTCGGTAGCAACGCGTAGCGGGCCAGGCGACCCTCCAGGCGGAGCCCATTGCGCCGGAGCAGGTTCGCCGATGCCTCGTTGTCGACGTGGCAGTACGCCGAGATGCGGTAGAGGGTCGGATCACGGCGCGCCTTGGCGAACAGCAGCTCCACCGCCTCGGACATGAAGCCCTGCTTCCACCACGGCCGGCCCAGGTAGTAGCCGAAGTCGATGTGGTGCGGCTGCGGTCGCCGCCAGCCGATCGCGCCGATCGGACCCTCGCCGCGCAGATCGATCAACCAGGTGGTCTCGCCACCGACGTTGAACACTTCGGTGAGGACGCGCCGGGTTTCGCCGACATCGCGGTGCGTCCGCCACGCCATGAAGTGCGTCACCTCTGGATCCGACGCGACCCGCTCGAAGAGGGGTTCGGTGTCGTCGCGGGTCGGCGCACGCAACGTGATCCTCGGGCCGTTGAGCACCTCGATGTCCGCCATGGGTACATCGTGCATCGTTGCCGGATGCACCACCACGGTGGTTGACTGAATCGGTATGGCGATCACGTTCAACCACACCATCGTGGCCGCAAGAGACCGTGAGGAATCGGCCCGGTTCTTCACCGAGTTGTTCGGCCTACCCGCCGCCAAGGAGTTCGGGCATTTCCTGGCCGTCGGATTGGCGCATGACGCCAGCCTCGACTTCGCGCAGGTCGGTCCGGAGGAGGAGATCCGCCCGCAGCATTACGCATTTCTGGTGTCCGAGGACGAGTTCTCCGAGATCTACGGCCGCATCCGCGAGCGGGGCCTGCAGCACTGGGCCGACCCCCGCGGCATGCGGCCCGGCGAGATCAACCACAACGACGGCGGTCGCGGCGTCTACTTTCAGGACCCGGCGGGCCACTACCTCGAGATCATCACCCGGCCTTACGGATCGGGCTGACCGGCTAGTTGAGCGAGTGGCCGCGCTTGGTTTCCTGATCGCGGTAGTCGTCGGCGAGCTTGCGGACGTGTTTGGGCAGCGCATCGGCGGCCACGTCGGCGACGCTGGTCTGTTCGAGCACCGATCGCATGCTCGCGCGCAGTGCACGCCAGACGTCGGTCAGCGGCGTCGTCGGTCCGGTATATGGCAGGTCGCCGAGCCCGATGTCACGGACGCTGGCCAGCGGGCCGTCGATGCACCGCAACACGTCGGCGAGGCTGATGTCCTTCGCCGGGCGGGCCAACTCGTAGCCGCCCTCACGGCCGCGGTGGCTGCGTACGAGGCGGTCGGTGCGCAGCGCCGCAAGGATGTCGACCAGGAATTGCGACGGGATGCCCTGTGCTTTGGCGAGGTCGTCGGTGGTGACGAGGACGCCCTCGTCAGCGGTCGCCAGTTGCACCATCGCGCGAACGGCGTACTCCGCTTTGGCCGACATGCGCATGGACACAGTCAATCACGAGTGACGGCCAGCACCGCTTCGGCGAGCTCGGGCCGGCAGACGATGAGGTCAGGCAGCAGCGGGTCGGGCCGGTTGTAGAGCAGCGGGGACCCGTCGATGCGGGAGGTGTGGAGGCCGGCGGCGCGGGCGACGGCGACGGGCGCTGCCGAATCCCACTCGTACTGCCCACCCGCGTGCACGTAGACGTCCGAAAGACCTTGGACGACGGAAGCGACCTTCGCCCCCGCCGAGCCCATTTCGACCAACGTGCCGCCGAGCGCGTCGCGCACCGCGAGCGCGATCGCAGGCGGCCGCGTGCGCGACACGACGATCCGCGGCGTGTCGGGGGCGGCAGGCGGCGGCGCCACCTCGGGCGTGGCCAACGTGATGTCCTGCGCCGGGAGCGCCACCGCGCCCGCGACGAGTTCACCGCTCTCCCACAGTGCGACGTGCACGGCCCAGTCGTCGCGCCCGAGTTCGGAGAATTCCCGTGTGCCGTCGAGGGGGTCGACGATCCAGACGCGTTCGGTGCTCAAGCGGATGGGGTTGTCGGCGCCCTCCTCCGACAGCACCGCGTCATTCGGCCGTTCGGTCGCCAGGGCCTCCATCAGGAAGTCGTGGGAACGCTTGTCCCCGGCGGCTTTTCGCTCGGCTCCGGTGGCGTCGGCCAGCTCGCTGCGCACGTCGAGCAGAAGCTTTCCCGCCGCCGCGGCCAGCTGTGCAGCGAGATCGTGATCGCTCACTGGCGGCTTTCCAGCAGCTCGATGACCATGTCCGCCAGCTCCTCGGGGTCGCGGTCGGGGGTCAGCCGCAGGTCCGGATTCTTCGGCCGCTGGTAGGGACTGTCGATTCCGGTGAAGTGGGTGATCTTCCCGGCGCGAGCCTTGGCGTACAAGCCCTTCGGGTCGCGTCGCTCGCAGTCCTCCAGGGGCGTGTCGCAGAAGACCTCGAAGAAATCGAGGCCCGCCTCGGTGGTCACCTTCCGCGCCAGGGCGCGGTGTTCCTCGAGCGGACTGATCGCGGGCACCAGCACCACCTGTCCGGAATCGGCGAGGATCGCCGCGACGTGCGCCAGCCTGCGCTGGTTCTCGGCGCGGTCGGCCATCGAGAAGCCGAGATCGGCGTTGAGCCCGTGGCGCAGGTTGTCACCGTCGAGAACATAGGCGGGAACGCCCTTTTCGATCAGCTTCTGCTCCACCAGCATGGCCACCGAAGACTTACCCGACCCCGACAGGCCGGTGAACCACACCGTCCTACCCTTGCTCAGCCGGTCCTCGGCCTTGCACAACGACTCGTGCCGCACGGTGTTCGGACTCGAGGTGCGGGCGGTCACCTGCGGCAGGATCATGCCCGCGGCGACCGTGCCGTTGGTGTTCGGGTCGATCAGGATGAAGGAGCCGGTGGTCGCGTTGCGGCTGTACTCGTCGAGCAGCAGCGGCGTCTGCGTCCGCAGCGAGATGCGGCCCAACTCATTGAGTTTGAGCGCGGTCACCTCCTTGTCCCGGTGCAGCGTGTTGACGTCGAGACGGTAGTCCAACGCCGTCACCCTCGCCCGCGTCGTACGGGTGGTGTGCTTGATCAGATAGTCGCGGCCGGGCTCCAACGCCGACCCGTCGGCCATCCAGCAGACGGTGGCGTCGAATTCCTGTGCCACCCGGGGTTGGTTGTTCGGACGCGCGATCAGGTCGCCGCGCGAGATGTCGATGTCGTCGGTCAGGCTGATCGCCACCGCCATGGGCGGGAACGCTTCGTCGACAGGACCGTTGGGACCCTCGATCGCCGAGATGCGTGAGGGCAGACCCGCGGGCAGCACGACGACGTCGTCGCCGACCTTCATCACCCCGCTGGCGACGGTGCCTGCGTAACTGCGGTGGTCGTGGTGTTCCAGCGACTGCGGGCGGATCACGTACTGGACGGGGAACCGGACGTCGACGAGATTGCGGTCGCCTGCGATGTACACCTCTTCCAGGTGCGTCAGCAGCGGCGGACCCTCGTACCACGGCGTCTTGTCGGATTTGGTCACGACGTTGTCGCCGTTGAGGGCCGACAGCGGAATCGTCGTCACATCGTGGATGTCCAGGCGCGCGGCGAAGTCGTGGAAGTCATCGCGGATCTTCTCGAACCGCTCTCTGTCCCAATCGATCAGGTCCATCTTGTTCACGGCGAGCACGATGTGCCGGATGCCGAGCAGCGATGCGAGGAACGCGTGACGGCGCGACTGCTCGAGCAGGCCGTGGCGCGCATCGACGAGGACTATCGCCAGCTGCGCGGTCGACGTACCCGTGACCATGTTGCGGGTGTACTGGATGTGGCCCGGAGTGTCGGCGATGATGAATTTGCGCTTGGGCGTAGCGAAGTAGCGATAGGCGACATCGATCGTGATGCCCTGCTCACGCTCGGCCCGCAGGCCGTCGGTCACCAGCGCGAGATCGGTGTAGTCGTGGCCGCGTTCCTTGGACGTCCGCTCGACGGAGGCCAATTGGTCTTCCATGACGGCCTTGGAGTCGAACAGCAGCCGGCCGATGAGGGTCGACTTGCCGTCGTCGACGGAACCCGCGGTGGCGATCCGCAGCAGCGTCGCGGCGGGCCGCGAATTGGACGCGGGCCGCTCGGTGGTGCTGGTCATCAGAAGTAGCCCTCTCGCTTGCGGTCCTCCATGCCGGCCTCGGAGATGCGGTCGTCGGCGCGCGTGGCGCCGCGTTCGGTCAGCCGCGACACCGCCGTTTCGGCGATGACCTCGGAAACCGTTGCGGCGCGGGACTCCACACATCCGGTGCAGGTGACATCGCCGACGGTGCGGAACCGCACAGTCTTCTCGACGACCTCTTCGTCCTTGCGCGGCTGCAGGTACCGGTGCACGGCCAGCAGCATCCCGTCGCGTTCGAACACCTTGCGACGGTGGGCGTAGTAGATCGACGGCAGCTTGATCTTCTCGGCGCCGATGTAGGACCAGATGTCGAACTCGGTCCAGTTCGACAGCGGGAACACGCGGATGTGCTCGCCCTTGTGGTGGCGGCCGTTGTAGAGGTTCCACAGCTCGGGTCGCTGGGCCTTCGGGTCCCACTGGCCGAACTCGTCGCGGAAGGAGAACACCCGCTCCTTGGCGCGCGCCTTCTCCTCGTCGCGGCGCGCGCCGCCGAACGCAGCGTCGAACTTGTTCTCGCGGATGGCCCGCAGCAGCGTCACCGTCTGCAGCGGATTTCGCGACGGGATCGTCTCGACCACACGCCCGGCGTCGATGTCGTCCTGCACCTTGGCCACGACCAGGCGGACGCCGAACTCCTCGACGAGTTCGTCGCGCGTCTGCAGCACCTCGTCGAAGTTGTGCCCGGTGTCGACGTGCATGACCGGGAACGGCAGCCGGCCCGGCCGGAAGGCCTTGAGCGCCAGATGCAGCATCACGATGGAGTCCTTGCCGCCGGAGAACAACAGCACGGGCCGCTCGAACTCTGCGGCCACCTCGCGGATTATGTGGATGGCCTCGGCTTCCAACGACCGCAGGTGACTGAGCTCGTAGCGCCCTGCATGAACGTGTTCGGTGGTGGCCGTCATGTTTTCCTCGTAAAGTTGGTAGGAATGACCATATTTACGATCATTACCCGATATTAGACACCGAGGCCGCGCGGGGTGTCAACGAACGGCCCTGCATTCCATCCCCTGCCGCGCGAGCGCGCGTGTCTGCACACGACACGCCGCGTGATCTCGGCGCTTCGCGCACGCTCGACCGTCGCGAGGGGCACACAGTGCTTACCCGTGAGGTAGTTGAACTTGCGCGGCTGGCGTCGATACTCGACCAATGACCACTACCTCCCCGCCCCGTACGGGCGCCGACGTCATGGCGCAGTTCATCCCGCAGTCCCCGTTCGTCGCCAAGCTCGGCATCGTGCCCGAACGACTCGACGGCAACGAGATCCGACTGCGCCTGCTGTGGGACGAGTCCAACGTGACCGTCGGCGACATGGTGCACGGCGGCGCGATCACGGCCTTGGCCGATGTTGCGGTGATGGCCGCGGCGTGGGTGCAGGCCGAGGTGCCGGAGTCGCTGCGCGGGGTCACCACGTCGATGTCGATGCAGTTCCTGGCGCCCGCGCGTGCATGTGACCTTGTCGCGATCGGACGGGTGTTGCGTCGCGGCAAGACGCTGGTCAACTGCGACGTCGATGTCGTGACCGCCGACGGCGAAGCGGTGGCGAAGGCGATCGCCACGTACAAGATCGGCTAGCGCACGGTCGTCGGTCACGAGCGACCGCGAAGTGCTGCTATCTAGCGGCGTGTCGTGTGCAGACACGCTCGCTCACGCAATAAGTAGGCGGTGCTACAGCGTGACCTCGTTGAGCCGGCCGGTTGCGACGTCGAAGATAAACCCACGCAACGACTCGTGCTTGGTGACGAACGGGCTGGCCTCGATGCGCCGCACTGACTGCCGCACATCCTCCTCGAGATCGACGAACGACTCGGCGGCCCACTCGGGCTTGATGCCGATCTCGTCTTGGATCTGCTGTTTGAAGCCGTCGTCGGTGAACGTCAGCATGCCGCAGTCCGTGTGGTGGATGAGGATGATCTCCTTGGTGCCGAGCAGCCGCTGGCTGATCGCCAGCGACCGGATCTCGTCGTCGGTGACGACGCCGCCCGCGTTGCGGATGACGTGCGCCTCGCCGTCTTGGAGACCGAGGATCCGGTAGACGTCGAGCCGGGCGTCCATACACGCGACCACCGCGACGTGCTTGCCCGGCGGCAACGGCAGCGGACCGGAGAACGTCTTGGCGTACTCCTCGTTGTTCTTCAGATATTCATCGGTCACGGACATGGGGTCGACCCTATAACCGCCTCCGCCCTGACAGAGCGAAGAAAATCAAGCAGATCGAATAATTGACGAGCGTGCTGCGCCGATCACCTGACGATCGGCGCGAACAGGTCGTAGACCGTGGTGCCGTCGACGTCGACCGCGGTGAAGTTCTGCTGCACCCATGACGCGATCGCGGAGGCTTCGCCGTGGTTGCGGTGAGGGGGCCCGCCGTGGTCATCGCCGATGAAGTAGCGCACCTCCTGGTGCCCGACATACTCCTGGAACTGCTCGAGCGTCGGCGAATCGTCGGATCCCGTGAACCCTCCGATCGCCATCACCGACGCGCCGGTGTCCAGTTCGAGTCTGCTCGCGGTCATCGATCCGACGGTCGCTGCCGCCCAGCGGGTCGGCGCCTCCCTGACGATGTTCTCGAGCGCCGGATTGTCCGCTACCGCGCCGAACCCACCGGGGTCTCCGGGAGGCGCGTGCCGGCCCGGCCCGTCCCCGTGAAAACCGCTCACGCCGACGGAAGGACCAGCGACAACCATCGGGCCGCCCTGCGTGTTGGCGACCGTCGCCACCGTGTACGCGGTCGCACCGGCCACCCCGAACGCCGCAGCGGCGAGCGCCACCACGGTCGTCGCACGGCCGAGCCGGTGCGCGCCGACCGCCAGCATCGAAGCCACGACCACCGAACCGACCAACACGACCCAGCGCACCGCCGGCCACCAGTCCGGCGTCCTGTCGAGCAGGATGAACGCCCACACGCCGGTGGTCGCCGACATGATCGCCAACACGATCCGCGGGGCGGGAAAACGCCTGCCTCGCCACAACTCTCGGACCGAGATCCCGACCAGTGCGGCCACCGCAGGCGCCAGCGCGACGGTGTAGTACGGGTGGATGGTGCCGTCCATGAAGCTGAACACCGCGCCGGTCACCAGCAACCAGCCGCCCCACATCAGGAGCGCGGCACGCACGCCGGCCGTCCGCGGGGTTCGGCGGGTGAACCACAATCCCGCCGCCAGTCCGATCAATGCGGCGGGCAACAGCCACGACGCCTGCGTGCCCATCGAGTCGCCGAACATCCGACCGATGCCGGGCTCACCGCCGAAGAACAGGGGGCGTCCACCGTCGGGCGCGCCTGGGCCGGGTCCCATGCCCCCGGGTCCGCCCCGCCCGGCGATTCGCTCAATTCCGTTGTAGCCCAATGCGAGCTGCAGCAGGCTGTTGTCCGTGGAGCCGCCGATGTAGGGCCGCGAATCGGCCGGCCACAATTCGACCAGGGCGAGGAACCACCCGGCGGAGACGACCATCGCGGCCGCACCTGCCGCCAATGAACCGATGCGCCGCCACATCCCGACGGGCGCGGCGACCAGGAACGCCAGTGCCAGACCGGGGACGACGAGAAAGGCCTGCAACATCTTCGTCAGGAACGCGAAGCCGAGAGCACAACCCGCCAGCACCATCCAGCGGGTGCTCGCGGTCTCGGTCGCCCGCAGCACGCAGTACGCAGCGACCACCATCAGCAGCACCAGAAGCGCGTCGGGATTGTTGAAGCGGAACATCAGCGCGGCGACCGGTGTGAGCGCCAGTGCGGCGCCGGCGATCAGGCCCGCAACGGGACCGCTGACGCGGCGGACCGTCGCGTAGAGCACCGCCACGGAGCCGACACCCATCATCGCCTGTGGGAGCAGCATGGTGAACGCGTTGAAGCCGAACAGCCTGCCGGACAACACCATGATCCACAGGGAGGCAGGCGGTTTGTCGACGGTGATGGCATTGCCGGCATCGTGGGACCCGAACAACCACGCCTTGAAGTTCTGTGTACCGGCCTGGACCGCCGCCGCGTAGTAGTCGTTGGCCCAGCCGTTCGAGCCCAGACCCCACAGATACAGCACCGCGGTCGCGAGCAACAGCGCGGCCAGGGCTGGACGTGTCCAGCGGGCACCGGTCCGCTCAACCGGGGTATCGGCAGCCGACGCCGCAGGCCGGAGTTCGTCTGTGAGGGTCATCGCGCGATTCCTCCGCCGTGCAGCCTGTTTCGAGCGCGCCGGGGATGGAACACCCAGCCGCGCAGCAGCACGAATCGCGCCGCGGTGGCCGCGAGGTTGGCCAGCACCAGCACCGTCAGCTCGATCAGGCGATGCGGATGGCCGACCAGCAGATGCAAGACGGCGAGTGAGCCGCTGGTGATGGTGAGGGCGATCGCGAACACGATCAACCCCTCGACGTGATGCCGCGTCGCGTTGGCGAAACCCCCGATGCCGAAGGTGAACCGGCGGTTCGCGGCGGTGTTGGCCACGGCGGTGGTCAGCAGCGCGATCAGGTTCGCCGCCTGCGCTCCCACCCACCCGTGCATGAGCATGAACAGCGCGACGTAGGCCGCGGTGGAGACGACACCGATGGCGCCGAAGCGCACAACCTGGCGGAACAACGAGCCGGGGGCCGCGGCCTTCGCCGGTGCCAGTTGTGCGGCGATGTCGTGCACCGGGATCGATCCATTGGCGAATCCGCGCAACAAGCGTCCAATTCCCTTCAGGTCGGCGGCGGCAGTGGCGACGATGTCGACGCGGCTGTCGGGATCGTCGACCCAGTCGACGGGTACTTCGTGAATGCGTAGGCCGCTCCGTTCGGCGAGCACCAACAGTTCGGTGTCGAAGAACCAACCGGTGTCGGCGACATGCGGCAGCAGAAACCGGGCCACGTCGGAGCGGATGGCCTTGAAGCCGCATTGCGCATCGGAGAACCGGGCCGCGAGCGTGGATTTCAGGATGAGGTTGTAGCAGCGCGAGATGACTTCGCGCTTGGCGCCACGCACGACCCGCGCGCCGCGGCTCAACCGCGTCCCGATCGCCAAGTCCGAATGCCCGGAAATCAGTGGCGCCACCAGCGGGGCGAGCGCGGTGAGATCGGTCGACAGGTCAACGTCCATATAGGCGAGCACCTGCGCGTCCGATTCCGACCACACGGTGTGCAGCGCCCGGCCGCGGCCCTTCTGTTCGAGCCGCACCACCCGAACATCGCCCAGTTCGGCGGCCAGTTCGGCCGCCACGCGGGGGGTGTCGTCGCAGCTGGCGTTGTCGGCGATGGTGATTCGGGAGGGGAACGGGAAGTTCTCCCGCAGGTGCCGGTGCAGCCGGCGCACCGACCCCGCCAGGTCGTCCTGCTCGTTGTACACCGGAACCACGACGTCGAGAACCGGAACGCCGGCCGCGCGGGCCGCCGTTGCGGCGTTGGGCCGGTATTCGAAACGCAGGCGCTCGAGAGCGATGTCCGTCACGACGTCCATGGTCGAGGCGCATGTTGTGTCCCCCATTGGCCGAACCTGTGTCTGAGCTATGAATTGTTCGGCCGGGTGAGGTCGTAGATGACCACGCCGTCGACCGTCATCGGCGAGTAGTGGGTCTCGACGTATTCGGTGATGTCAGCCGATTCCCGACTCCCGCTTACCGCATGACGACCGAACATCATGCGGCTGCCGATGAAGTAATGAATCCGGCGCGCGGCGACCAGCGAGCGGAACTCCTCGAGCGTCGGCGCGGGGTCGGTGCCGTTGAAACCGCCGACCGCCATCACCGGGGCGCCGACGGCCAGTTGGTAGCCAGCGGCGTTGTTCGAGCCCACGACTGCCGCGACCCACGTGTAGGCGCCGGCATCCTTCCGCAACGCCGCGGACAGCGCGGGTCCCGGCATCGGCGCGTTCAGCAGTCCGGGCGGACCGCCGAAACCGCGGCCGGACGGACCGACAGCCGGGATCGCACCGCTGTGCGGCGTCGCCGCGGTGGCCACGGAGTAGACGGCCGGTGCGGCCAGACACGACGCGACGGCGAGCACGGCCACCGCGGCAGCCGTCGACCGCGGCAACCTCCCCGCGACGAGAAGCAGAACCGCCGCCCCCACTCCGCCGACCGCCACCACCGCGCGCAACCACGGCAGCCAACCGACGTTCCTGCTCAACAGAACCGCCGCGAGGCAGACCGTGACCGCCACGGTGCTTGCCATAACTGTCGCCACGCTGATGTCGAAACGGTTGTGCCACATGAGGTTTACACCGATGCCGATGCAGGCCGCGATCGCGGGTGCGAGAGCGACGGTGTAGTACGAATGGATGATGCCGCCGGCGAAGCTGAAGACCAGGGCCGTGACGATCAACCAGCCGCCCCACATGATCAGCGCGGTTCGCAATGGGTCGGTGCGCGGACGCCGGCGGACGAGAACGAGCCCGGCGGCGAGGCAGATCAACGCGCCCGGTAAGAGCCACGCGATGTCCTGCCCCATCCCGGTACCCAACAGCCGGCCCCAGCCGACGTCGTGGTCGAGGTTGCCCAAGCCGCCCGGCTCGTCGCCGGTGATGCGACCGAACCCGTTGTAGGCAAACGTCAATTCGAGGATGCTGTTGTGCTGCGAACCGCCGATGAAGGGCCGCGACGACGGCGGCCACAACTCGACGAGCAGCAGGTACCAGCCGCCCGTGACCACCATGGCCGCGGCGGCGGCGAGCAGGTCGAGCGACCGTCGTAGCCAGGGCCGGTGGCCTCCGATCAGGTATCCGACAACGAACCCCGGCAGCACCAGAAATGCCTGCAACATCTTGGCGAGGAAGCCGAAGCCCACCGCACCGCCTGCGGCGATCAACCACCACCGGCTGGCGTCCTTCTCGCAGGCACGTTGCATGCAGTAGGCCGCGGCCACGAGCAGAAGCACCAGCAGGGCATCGGGGTTGTTGAAGCGAAAGATCAACGCCGCCACCGGCGTCAGCGCCAAGATGGCGCCGGCCAGAAGGCCCGCGCCACGCCCGGCGACCCGGCAGACCGCGGCGTACAGCAACCCCACCGCGGCGACGCCCTCGAGCGCCTGAGGAACGAGCACACTCCACGGGTTGAGCCCGAACAGGCGCACCGAGATGTCGATGAGCCACAGCGCCGCGGGTGTCTTGTCGACGGTGATGGCGTTCGCCGCGTCGCTGGACCCGAACAGCATCGCGGTCCAGTTGCTCGCACCGGCCTGCGCCGCAGCCGAATAGAAGGCGTTGGCCCATCCACTCGCCGAGAGGTTCCAGAGGTACAGCACCGCCGTCGCCGTCAACAGGATGGGCAACCCGAGGCGTGAATGACCACGAACGGCCCATGAATTCCGGCGCGCCGGGGCGACTCGCGTCTGCGCACGCGGAGAAACGAGGGCGGTCACCGGGTCCAGTGTCGCCGCGAAGACTAAGTTTCGGTCTTGGGCCCGCTGTGTCCCGGCTGTGAATCGGGAAGGGTGACCACGAACCGTGTCTCGCCGGGCGCGCTGTGCACGTCGATGGTGCCGCGGTGCGCCCTGACGACGGCCGCGACGATCGCCAGCCCCAGGCCCGTGCTGCCGCCGCGGCGTGATCGCGACGAGTCGCCGCGGGCGAATCTCTCGAATATCTCGGGCTGCAACCAGGCCGGGATGCCGGGGCCGTCGTCGGCCACGGTCAATACGACGCTCCCGTCCGCCTCGACGCTCAACGATGTCGTCACCGAGGTGCCGGGCGGAGTGTGGATGCGGGCGTTTGCGAGCAGGTTTCCCAGCACTTGATGCAGGCGTGCCTCGTCGCCGACCACCATCACCGGCTCCTCCGGAAGATCCAGCGACCATTGGTGTTCCGGCCCGGCGATATGCGCGTCGCTGACCGCGTCGACGATCAGGCGCGACAGGTCCACCGGCTGCCGCTCGAGCGGACGGCCGGTGTCGAGACGCGCCAACAGCAGCATGTCCTCGACGAGCTGCGTCATCCGGGCCGTCTCCGATTCCACCCGGCTCATGGCGTGGGCGACGTCGTCGGGTACGTCGTCGCGTTTGCGTTGTGCCAGTTCGGTATAGCCGCGAATGGCCGCCAGCGGGGTGCGCAGCTCGTGGCTGGCGTCGGCGACGAACTGGCGGATCCGTGTCTCGCTGGCGTGCCTCGCGGACAGCGCGGACGCGATCCGATCGAGCATCCGGTTCAACGCGGAGCCGAGCTGCCCGGTCTCGGTGTGCGCGCTCGCCGGGTCCACCTTGACGATCGGTGTGGGCAGGCGCACTTCACCGCGTTCGAGTTCGAGGTCGGCCACCTGTCGCGCCGCGTCGGAAACCCTTGCCAGCGGCGTGAGTTGACGCCGGATGATGAGGATTCCGGCGGTGGTCGCCCCGACCAGCGCCGTGGCGCCGACCACGCAGAAGATGATGACGACGGTCAGCAGCGTGTCGTCGACGTCGGACAGCGGCAATCCGGTCACGATCGCCTCACCGGGGCGATGCACGTGAAGAGCGAGGACTCGGTAGCGGCCGAGTCCGTCGACGTCGACAGTCGTCAGCACGCCGTCGGCAACCTGCGCCAGCTGTTGTGCCGCGGTGGCGCTGATCTCGCTTCGTGTCCCGTCGGCGGTGATGACTCCGGCATCGACCGGGGTGCCGTGTGCGACCACCACGCCCACCGTCCCGGCGGCCTGACCCGGCGCGTTGAGGAAGGCGGGTCCGGGTCCCTGCTCACCGCGGATGATCATGCGCTCGCGGAAACCGGGCCGCGGAAATCCGGGAGGCGGTGGCGGACCGAACTCGAACAGCCCGGCCGACCGCCGTCCGGTCTCCAGGAGTCGTTCGTCGAGCTGATTGGTCAGAAAGTGTTGCAGCGCAAGCACCGTGCCCACTCCGACCGCTGCGCACACCAGCGCGAGGAGCACAACCTGGGATGCGAGCAGCCGGGCGCGCAACGACCACGTCCGCGGGGAACGGATGCGCGTCGACGGCCCGTCAGCGCGCGGGCTTGAGGACATACCCGGCACCGCGCAGGGTGTGAATCATCGGCTCTCGCCCGCTGTCGATCTTCTTTCTCAGGTACGAGACGTACAACTCGACGATGTTGGACCGCCCGCCGAAGTCGTAACTCCACACGCGATCGAGGATCTGAGCTTTGCTCAGCACGCGTTTGGAGTTGCGCATCATGAAGCGCAGCAGCTCGAACTCGGTCGCGGTCAGTGAGATCAGTTCGCCTCCGCGAGTCACCTCGTGGCTGTCCTCGTCGAGCACCAGGTCGCCCACCACGATCTTGGCGCCGCCCGATTCGCTGGCCACCCCGGTGCGCCGCAGCAGCGCCCGCAACCGCAGTACGACCTCCTCGATGCTGAACGGTTTGGTGACGTAGTCGTCGCCGCCCGCGGTGAGGCCGGCGATGCGGTCCTCGACAGAATCCTTGGCCGTCAACAGCAGCAGCGGCAGACCCGGGATCTGCTCGCGCAGTCTGCGAAGCACCTCGAGCCCGCTCATGTCGGGCAGCATCACGTCGAGCACGACGACGTCCGGCGGCGTTTCGCGCGCGGACGCGATCGCCGACGCCCCGTCGGCCGCGGTCGCGATGTCCCAGCCCTCGTAGCGCAGCGCCATGGACACCAGCTCGGCGAGCACAGGTTCGTCGTCGACGACCAGCACGTGGATCGGCTTCCCGTCGGCTCGGCGCATGACGACCCGCCCGGTGTCCTGCTCGCTGACGCCTGAGGAACGGGGGGTGGCCACGGATTCATTATCCGCAGCGGCCATGGGTGGTTCCTGTGCCGTTCCTATGTGCAAGCTGTGGACGGGTCCACAGCAACGCCTGATCCGTCACACAGCGGGCACGCATCGACCGCGCGCAAAGTGGACGGCGTGAGTCTCGACACAACCGGCCCCACGTGGGGTACACCCGAGCCGAGACAGCCGCAGTGGGGCCGACGTCAGACCGTGCTGGCGGTCGGCGTCGCCGCGGTGATCGCGGCACTCGGCGGAACGACGATCTATGCGGCCACCGACGGCGGTTCGCCACCTGGCGTCCCGGCTTTCCACGGCATGCCCGCCGGCCCGCCCGGCCTCAAGCCGCCGCCGTGGTCGAACGGCGGACCACCCGGGGTTGACCCGGCACCGGAACTGCACGGCGAATTCGTGCTGGAGGACGGCGCGGACGGGTTCACCACCGTGTTGACGCAGACCGGGACAGTCACGGCGACGTCGCCAGGAACGGTCACCGTCCGCAGCGCCGACGGCTTCACGCAGACGTACTCGACGCGTGCGGACGATCAGCCGGCGGCGATCAACGACACGGTCACGGTCCGTGGGACACGAACCGACGGCACACCGACGGCGACCAGCATCAGCGCGCAGCGAAATTAGGCCGTGGGCGGCGGTTCCGCGGTAACCGGCGGCGTGGCGACCGACGTCGTCGGCGTCTCGGGAGCACCCGTCTGGGTGCTGGTCTCGCCGGTCGTGATCTCCGACGTGGTCACCGGGCCCGGGGTCACGGGCGGTTCGTCGTCCTGAGCGGCAGTGGTGGACGCCAGCGAGAATCCGCCCATCGCCAACAGGGCGCTGGTTCCGACCGCCGCCGAGAGCACCTTCACCTGTTTCGTGTTCACTTCGACCTCTCCGTCTGGTCCGGTGGGCGCGACCGGGGTCGCAGCCCGTTGAGCAGCGCGTACAGGGATCGCCGTCGAACCCTTGACGTGCTGGATAACCGAACGGGATGCGCGTGAAACGGCCGGGCGAGCTCACTTCGCGGCGAACGGCGCCTTCCCTTTGATGGTCGGCTCCGCCTTCCCGACCGCCGGCGAAGTAGACGGTGTGGTCTGAGTGACGGTCGCGCCGACGGTCATCGCGGGCATCGCGATCGGCGGGGTGCCGGCGGTGCCTTCGACCGTCATTCCGAGCACGGCCATCGCGGCTATCGCGCCGGCGCCGATCGCGGCCGAGACCGCACGGATCCTGGTACTGCGTCGCGCGCTGTGACGTGCCATCTCAATTCCTCCATCCGTGGTTGTTCAGTCGCCCCGTCGGCGCGGCCACCGGTGAAATCGCAGATGCCTCCCGACTGAACCAGCCGAAACTGGACGCTCGCTGCGACCCCGGTGCAAATTCGCCAAAACGGCCAGTTCGGCGCGCTGCGAAGGCCGCATCACGGCCATCGCAGCTGTCATCTCCTAACCTGAGCGCATGCAGCCGACGGACGGATCCTCCGCATGACGCGGTTTCTGGCGCGCCGGCTGCTCAACTACGTCGTGTTGCTGGGGTTGGCGTCCTTCCTGGTTTTCCTGCTCGCCTCGTGGCAGTTCGACCCTCTCGAGAGCCTGGAAAGCCGCAACCCCCGCCCGCCCCAGACCGTCATCGACGCCAAGCGCGTCGAACTGGGCCTCGACAAGCCCGTGCTCGAGCAGTACGTCCACTGGGCGTCCGGGGCGCTCCGCGGCGACTTCGGCGTGACGGTCGGCGGGCAGCCGGTCACCAACGAGCTGTGGCGCCGGGTGGGGGTGAGCCTGCGACTGCTGGTGATCGGCTCGGTCGTCGGCACCGTCATCGGCGTGGCCGCCGGGGCATGGGGCGCTATCCGGCAGTACCGCCTGAGCGACCGCGTCGTCACCGTGCTGTCGCTGCTCGTGATCAGCACGCCGACGTTCGTGTTGGCGAACCTGTTCATCCTCGCGGCGCTCGGCGTGAACAACGTGTTGGGCGTGCGGATATTCGAGTACACCGGCGAGACGTCGTCGTTCCCCATCGAGGGGGCGTGGAACCAGTTCGTCGACCGGCTGCAGCACCTGGTGCTGCCGAGCATGACCCTCGCGATCTCCTCGATCGCCATCTACAGCCGATATCAGCGCAACGCGATGCTCGACGTCCTCGGGCAGGACTTCATCCGCACCGCCCGGGCGAAGGGTCTGACGCGACGCCGGGCGTTGGTCAAGCACGGCTTGCGGACCGCGTTGATTCCGATGGCGACGTTGTTCGCCTACAGCGTCGCGGGTTTGGTCACCGGCGCGGTGTTCACCGAGAAGATCTTCGGCTGGTACGGCGTCGGCGAGTGGATCGTCACCGGCATCGGCAATCAGGACATCAACATCGTCGCGGCGATCACTGTTCTGTCCGCCGCGATGATCCTGTTGGCCGGCCTGCTCTCCGACGTGGTGTACGCGGCGCTCGATCCGAGGGTGCGGGTGTCATGACCGAACCGGTCACGAGTGAGACCTCGACCACCGCGCAGTCCGGGTTGAACGCCGCCGGTTTCGCGTCGCGACGATCGCTGGTGTTCCGCCGGTTCGTGCGCAACAAGCCCGCGGTCATCTCCCTGATCCTGTTGGCGCTGTTGTTCATCGGCTGCTACGCGCTGCCGCCGCTGTTGCCGTACAGCTACAGCGATCTCGACTATTTCGCGTTGCAGCAGCCGCCCAGCCCCGACCACTGGTTCGGCACCAACGCGCTGGGGCAGGATCTGTTCGCGCAGACTCTGCGGGGCATGCAGAAATCGATGCTGATCGGCGTGTGCGTCGCGTTCATCTCGACCATCATCGCGGCGACGGTGGGCACGATCGCCGGCTATTTCGCCGATTGGCGGGACCCGGCCCTGATGTGGCTCGTCGACCTGATGCTCGTGGTGCCGAGCTTCCTGCTGATCTCGATCGTCGTGCAACGCACCAAGGGTGACATCGTCTGGATGATCCTGCTGCTGGCACTGTTCAGCTGGATGATCAGCTCGCGGATCGTGCGCGGTATGACGATGAGCCTGCGTGACCGCGAATTCGTCGCGGCCGCACGCTATATGGGCGTCAGCGACTGGCGCATCATCATCCGCCACATCCTTCCGAACGTCGCGTCGATCATCATCATCGACACGGCGCTCAACGTCGGCGTGGCGGTGCTGGCCGAAACCGGGCTGAGCTTCCTCGGCTTCGGCATTCAGCCGCCCGACGTGTCGCTGGGCACGTTGATCGCCGACGGCACGAAATCCGCGACGACGTTCCCGTGGTTGTTCCTGTTCCCGGGTGGCGTGCTGGTGCTGATCATCCTGTGCGCCAACCTGGTTGGGGACGGCTTGCGCGATGCGTTGGATCCGGGTGCACGCCAGCTCCGGAGACGCAAGCGATGAGCCTGCTCGAGGTCCGCGATCTCACAGTCGCGTTCCCCACGGATGCGGCGCCGGTGAAGGCGGTGCGCGGCATGAACTTCGACGTCGGCAAGGGCGAAGTCGTCGCGCTCGTCGGGGAATCCGGAGCGGGCAAATCGGCCAGCGCGATGGCCGTCGTCGGCCTGCTTCCCGAGTACGCCGACGTCTCCGGTTCAATCCGGCTGCACGGCGACGAGCTCATCGGGCTGACCGATCAGCGGATGTCGGCGATCCGCGGCAAGACCATCGGCACGGTTTTTCAGGACCCGATGTCGGCGCTCACCCCCGTCTACACCGTCGGCGACCAGATCGCCGAGGCCATCGAGATCCATCAGCGCGGTATCGGTCGGCGCGCGGCCCGTACGCGGGCGGTGGAACTGCTCGAGTTGGTCGGCATCAATCAGCCCGACCGTCGCGCCAAGTCGTTCCCGCACGAACTGTCCGGAGGCGAGCGCCAGCGGGTGGTGATCGCGATCGCGATCGCCAACGATCCCGACCTGATCATCTGCGACGAGCCGACGACCGCCCTGGACGTCACCGTGCAGGCGCAGATCCTCGAGGTGCTCAAGACCGCACGCGACGTGACCGGCGCGGGAGTCCTGATCATCACCCACGACCTCGGGGTGGTCGCCGAGTTCGCCGACCGCGCGCTGGTGATGTACGCGGGCCGGGCGGTCGAGGTGGCCGGCGTCGAGGAGCTGTACCGCGACCGGCGCATGCCCTACACCGTCGGGCTGCTGGGCTCGGTGCCCCGCCTCGACGCGGCGCAGGGTTCGCGCCTGGTGCCGATACCGGGTGCCCCGCCGTCGATGGCCGCGCTTCCGCCGGGTTGCCCGTTCGCGCCGCGGTGCCCGCTGGCCATCGATGACTGCCGCGCCGCCGAGCCCGAGCTGCTGCCTATAGACGCGTCGCTCAGCCATCGCGCCGCCTGCATCCGCACCGAACACGTCGTCGGCCGCAGCGCCGCCGACATCTACGGTGTGTCGACGGCCCCGCCTGACACGCCGTCCGAGGCCGAGGTGCCCGTGGTGGTGCGTGTCGAGAATCTGGTGAAGACCTACAAGCTGACCAAGGGTGTGGTGTTCCGCCGCCAGGTCGGTGAGGTGCGTGCTGTCGACGGCGTCAGCTTCGAACTGCAGCAGGGCCGCACGCTGGGCATCGTCGGGGAGTCCGGGTCGGGCAAGTCGACGACGCTGCATCAGATTCTGCAGTTGACCGCGCCCGAAGGCGGCTCCATCGAGGTGCTCGGCAAGGATGTGGCGTCCCTGGACCGGCAGGGTCGGCGGGCGTTACGCGGCGACCTGCAGGTCGTGTTCCAGGACCCGGTGGCTTCCCTCGATCCGCGGCTCCCGGTGTTCGATGTGCTGGCCGAGCCGTTGCAGGCCAACGGATTTGACAAGCGGAGCCGAGAGGAACGGGTCGGCGAGCTGCTCGGCATCGTCGGGCTGCAGCGCGAAGACGCCGCCCGCTATCCGGCGGAGTTCTCGGGCGGGCAGAAGCAGCGCATCGGCATCGCGCGGGCGCTGGCGCTGCAACCGAAGATCCTCGCCCTTGATGAGCCGGTATCGGCGCTGGACGTCTCGATCCAGGCCGGCATCATCAACCTGTTGCTCGATCTTCAGCAACGATTCGGGCTGTCTTACCTGTTCGTCTCGCACGACCTCTCGGTGGTCCGCCACCTCGCTCACCGGGTGGTCGTCATGTACAAGGGCACGGTGGTCGAACAGGGCGACGGCGACCAGGTGTTCACCGACCCCGCGCACGACTACACCCGGCGGTTGCTCGCCGCGGTGCCGCAACCGCAGGTGAATCGCAGCTAAAGTCGGAGCGCATGAGCACCCGAAGGCGAGCGCGAGTGAGGATCGCAGCGAAGCGAGGACCGGTGGGCCCACGCCCGGAGGGCAGGGGACGAGCGGGAGCCGAGGCAACAATCTCCCGAAGGCGAGCGCGAGTGAGGATCGCAGCGGAGCGAGGACCGGTGGGCCCACGCTCGGAGGGCAGGGGACGAGCGGGAGCCGAGGCAGGGATCTTGCGACGTTTCGCTGCGGCCACCGCCATCGCCGCGCTGACCCTGACCGCATGCTCAGGCGGTTCCGAACAGCCCCCCTCGGCAGGCGGCGAGGCGACGGTGGGGACCACCAACGACATCAACCCGCAGGACGTGGCCAACCTCCAGCAGGGCGGCACCCTCCGGCTGGCACTGAACGACTTCTCGCCCAACTTCAACCCGCTGCACATCGACGGCAACACCGGCGACAACAACGCGGTGCTGAAGCCGACGATGCCACGCGCGTTCCGGATCGGGCCCGACGGCTCGGCCACCGTCAACACCGACTACTTCACCAGCGTGGAGTTGACGAGCACCGACCCGCAGGTCGTGACGTACACGATCAACCCGAAGGCGGTGTGGAGCGACGGCACGCCGATCACCTGGGAGGACATCCAGTCCCAGATCAACGCCACCAGCGGCAAAGACGACCGGTACGCGATCGCCGCCACGAACGGCAGCGACCGGGTCGAGAAGGTCGAGCGTGGCGTCGACGACCGCCAAGCCGTCATCACCTTCGCCAAGCCGTGGTCCGACTGGCGGGGCATGTTCGCCGGAAGCACCGTGCTGCTGCCGAAGAGCTCGACGGAGACTCCCGAGGTCTTCAACAAGGGCCAACTGAACGGCCCCGGGCCATCGGCCGGTCCGTTCATCGTCTCCAACCTGGACCGCGGGGCCAAGCGAATCACCTTGACCCGCAACCCCAAATGGTGGGGCGAGCAGCCGCTGCTGGACAGCATCACGTTCCTCGTCCTCGACGACGCCGCACGCATCCCCGCACTGCAGAACAACACCATCGACGCCACCGGACTGGCGACCCTCGATGAGATGCAGATCGCGCGGCGCACGCAGGGCGTGAGCATCCGCCGCGCGCCCGGCCTGGCCTGGTACCACTTCACGTTCAACGGCTCCCCCGGTTCGATTTTGGCCGACCCTGCGCTGCGCCGCGCGATCGCCAAGGGCATCGACCGCAAGACCATCGCCGAGGTCACCCAGCGCGGGCTCGCCGACAATCCGGTGCCGCTGAACAACCACATCTTCGTCGCGGGCCAGGAGGGCTACCAGGACAACAGCGGCGCGGTCGCCTTCGATCCGGAGAAGGCCAAGCAGGAGCTCGATGCGCTGGGCTGGCGACAAAACGGCCAATTTCGCGAGAAGGACGGTCGTCAGCTGGTGATCCGCGACGTGCTGTTCGACTCGCTGAGCACTCGGCAGTACGGGCAGATCGCGCAGAACAACCTCGCCCAGATCGGCGTCAAGCTCGAGCTGGACGTCCGCCCGGCGGCCGGCTTCTTCACCGACTACGTCACCGTCGGCAACTTCGACATTGCCCAGTTCTCGTGGAGCGGCGACGCTTTCCCGCTCGCGAGCCTGACCCAGATCTATCGGACCGGAGCCGAGAGCAACTTCGGCAAGATCAGCAGCCCGGAGATCGACGAGAAGATCGAGCAGACCGTCGGCGAGCTGGATCCCGCGAAGGCCCGGCAGCTGGCCAACGAGCTGGACAAGATGCTGTTCGACGAGGTGTTCAGCCTGCCGTTGACCCAATCGCCCGGAAACATCGCGGTGCGAAGCAATCTGGCGAACTACGGGGCCTTCGGCCTGGCCGACGCGGACTACACGAAGATCGGCTTCATGAAGCCGTAACGCCTCGGCGTCTCAGGACCTTCGTCGACACCTTCGGGGGCTTAGGTCCTTTCCTGGGAGCAGGAGCTTCGTGCGGCTGACGTGCAGCCGTAGCGTGGGTGCGGGAGCCGACGATGACTGCATTCATGCGCAATACAGACGCCTTCACCTGGGCGATGGAGACGGACCCGCGGTTGAGATCGACCGTGGTGACGGTGATTCTGCTCGACGCAGTTCCGGACTGGA
>NZ_LZJE01000260.1:0-1241 GCF_001666865.1 Mycobacterium sp. E136 | reverse complement strand
CGTGGCCGGCGGTCACCCGCCCGCCCGTGGGATGGCTCGAACAGCACGACGGACGCATCGCGCTGGGCGCCGCGGTGCCGCTGGGCGTGCTGCCCGCCAGGACCGCGGAGTTCCTCGCCGCGATCGAGGCGCCGATGGCGATCACGCCGTGGCGTTCGGTGGTCGTGTTCGACCTCGCCGAGGACGTCGCCGATGTCGCGCTGCGCGTGCTCGCGCCGTTGGGCCTGGTGTTCGACGAGAACTCGCCGTGGCTGTCGGTCAGCGCATGCACAGGCAGGCCCGGTTGTGAGCACTCGCTCGCCGACGTCCGCGCCGACGCTGCCGCTGCCGTGGCCGACCCGGCGGCGGGCCACCGCCACTTCGTCGGATGCGAGCGGGCCTGCGGCAGCCCACCTATTGGTGAGGTGCTGGTGGCAACCGGAGACGGATACCGGACCCGCGGCGCGCACCCGTAGGGTGATCGCGTGCTCGACTACATCCGCGACGCCGGGGAGATCTACCGGCAGTCGTTCGCGACGATTCGCGACGAGGCGGACCTGGCCCGATTCCCCGACGACGTGGCCCACGTCGTCGTGCGGTTGATCCACACCTGCGGCCAGGTCGACGTCGCCGACCACGTCGCGTACAGCGACGACGTCGTCACCGCCACCCACTCTGCGCTGACGGCCGGAGCCCCGATCCTGTGCGACTCGTCGATGGTCGCCGCCGGTATCACCAGATCGCGGCTGCCCGCCGACAACGAGGTGGTCTCGCTGGTGGCCGACCCCCGCGCGCCGGACCTCGCCGCACGCCTGGGCACCACCCGCTCCGCAGCGGCCGTCGACCTGTGGGCGGACCGGCTCGGCGGCGCGGTGCTGGCGATCGGCAACGCGCCAACGGCGTTGTTCCGGCTGCTCGAGCTCGTCGACGACGGCGCGCCGACCCCTGCGGCGGTGCTCGGCGGTCCGGTCGGCTTCGTCGGCTCGGCCCAGTCCAAACAGGAACTCATCGACCGGCCCCGCGGGATGTCGTATCTCGTGGTGACGGGTCGTCGCGGCGGCAGCGCGATAGCCGCCGCGGCCGTCAACGCGATTGCCAGTGATCGAGAATGAGCGCGACGCGAGGAACGCTCTGGGGCGTCGGGCTCGGACCCGGCGACCCCGAACTGGTCACCGTCAAGGCCGCGCGGGTGATCGGCGAGGCCGACGTCGTCGCCTACCACAGCGCCCGGCACGGTAAGAGCATCGCGCGCGGCATCGCGG
>NZ_LZJE01000259.1:0-6162 GCF_001666865.1 Mycobacterium sp. E136 | reverse complement strand
ACACGCACGCTCGCGGGCAAAGGGGGAGAGGGGCTACTTGGGCGGGAAGCGCAGCGCTCCGTCGAGGCGGATGATTTCGCCGTTGAGATAGTCGTTTTCGACGATGCTCTGCGCCAGCTGCGCATACTCCGTCGACCGGCCCATCCGCTTCGGGAACGGCACTTGCGGACCCCAGTACTGCTCGAGCTGATCGGCGGCCTGCCCATACGCGGGGGTGTTGATGGTGCCCGGCGCGATGGTGACCACCCGAATGCCCAGCGGCGAAAGATCGCGTGCGGCATTGAGAGTCATGCCGATCACGCCGCCCTTGGCCGCGGCGTACGGCAGCTGTCCGATCTGGCCCTCGTAACCGGCGATCGACGCCGTGTTGACGATGACGCCACGGGCGCCCTCATCGAGCGGCTCGGACTTCGCGATCTCCGCGGCCGCCAGCCGCATCACGTTGAAGACCGCCGTGAGGTAGAACTCGATCGTCGTCTTGAACCCGTCGAGGGCCAGCGGTGAGCCGTCCTTGCCGATGAGCCGGCCGCCGCTCGCCGGTCCGCCGTGGGTGTCGATCGAGATGCGCAGGGGAGCCAGCGAAGAAGCCTCGGCGATCGCTGCGTTGACGGACTCCTCCGACGTCGCATCGGTGCGGACATAGCGCACGCCGAGTTCGCTTTCGAGCTTCTTGCCCTTGTCATCGGCCATGTCCGCGACCACGACCTTGGCTCCGGCGCCGTGCAGACGCCGAACCGTCGCCTCGCCGAGGCCACCGGCCCCGCCGACCACGATTGCCGAGCTACCCGCGATTTGCATGTGGTTCCCCTTCTTGCAACTGGCACTCTCGGCTTGAGAGAATAGCATTCTCATACTGTCGAGACGGAGTAACCCATGCCTGAAGCCGCGATCGTCACCGCCCTGCGCACCCCCATCGGTACTGCGATGAAGGGGACGTTGCGAGACACCGACGCCTATCAGCTGGCCGAACACGTCGTCGGCGCGGCGGCGGGTGAGATCGACGGGTTGACGATCGACGATGTCATCCTCGGCGAGGGCCTCTACGGCGGCGGCGTGATCGCTCGCCACGCCGCGATCACCGCGGGCCTGACCTCGGTGCCCGGGCTGTCGAACAACCGGCACTGCGCGGCAGGGCAGGCCGCCGTGCAGAGTGCCGCCGCGAGCATCCGCGCCGGCATGGACCAGGTGGTGATCGCCGGCGGCGTGAACTCCGCGTCCACCACACCGCGCTTCACCCGCCGCGCCAGCAGCGCGAAGGACGCCGCGATGCTCGACTGGTTCCCGCCCACCCATCCCGACCGCGCCGACGCGCCCAACATGGACATGTCGATCACCGTCGGCTGGAACGCCGCCGTCCGTGCGGGCGTCAGTCGCGAGGAGATGGACGAGTGGGCGCTCGGCTCGCATCGCAAGGCGATCCAGGCGATCGACGAGGGCCGCTTCAAGGACGAGATCGTCGGCATCGAGACGCCGTACGGAATGTTCGACACCGACGAGCATCCGCGCCGCGACACCAGCATCGAGAAGCTCGCCGCGCTCAAACCGCTGCATCCCGAGATCGAGGGCTTCTCCATCACCGCGGGCAATGCGTGTGGCGCAAACGACGGTGCCGCGGTGCTGACGCTGGCCAGCGACCGGCTGGGCCTGCCCTCGCTGGGCACCGTCAAGGCGTGGGCGTCGGTCGGTGTCGATCCCGCCTTCACCGGGCTCGCGCCCGTCGAGGCGATCCCGAAAGCGCTCAAGCGCGCGGGCATTTCGATGGCCGACCTCGACCTGTTCGAGATCAACGAGGCGTTCGCGTCGATGTGCGTGGCGACCGTCAAATTGCTCGACATCGATCCCGATCGCGTCAACGTCAGCGGAAGCGGTTGCTCACTCGGCCATCCGGTCGCAGCCACCGGCGCGCGGATGCTCGTCACGCTCGTACACGAGCTGCGCAGACGTGGCGGCGGGATCGGGGTCGCGGCGATGTGCGCCGGCGGCGGGATGGGATCGGCCACGGTCATCGAGGTGCCGGCTCCGTAGACTGCCAATCGATGACCAGCTTAGACCGCTTCGCCGAGCTCATCGAGGCGGCGCGCAACGGATCGGCCCGCGCGACCGGCCGGCTGCTCAGCGTTGCCGAAAGCCCCCGGCGCAGCGAGCTTCTCGAAGCGATCGGACCTGTCGACCTACCACGCGTCGTGGGCGTGACCGGTCCGCCGGGAGCGGGGAAGTCGACGACGGTCGGGGCGCTCGTGGGCGCATATCGGGAACGCGGTGAACGTGTCGCGGTGCTGGCGGTCGACCCGTCGTCGCCGTACAGCGGGGGAGCGCTGCTCGGCGACCGGATCCGAATGGCCGCCCACATCAACGATCCCGACGTGCTCATCCGATCCGTCGCGGCGCGCGGACATCTCGGCGGGCTGGCCGCAGCGGTACCGGCGGCGATCCGAGTGCTCGCGGCGCTGTCCTACGGGTTGGTGGTGCTGGAGACCGTCGGCGTCGGGCAATCCGAAATCGAGATCGCGGCCGTCGCCGATCCCACCGTCGTCATCCTGAATCCCGGCGCCGGTGACGCCGTGCAAGCGGCGAAGGCCGGCCTGTTGGAAGTGGCCGACATCGTCGTGGTGAACAAGGCCGACCGCGAGGGTGCCGATCAGACCGTGCGCGACCTACGTGCCGAGACGATGGCCCCGGTCCTGAAACTCGTTGCGGCACAGGGTGAGGGCCTTGCCGAACTCGTCGATGCCATCGAGGCGCACCACCGCTCCGACAGTCCAGAACGACGCGCCGCGCGGGCCAGGGCGCAGATCTTGTCGTTGGCGCAGACGCTGCTGCGTACTCATCCCGAGCTCGACCGGTTGGCGGCGGCCGTCGCCGACGGCGACGACGACCCCTACACCGCCGCCGAGCGCCTTTTCGTCCTGCGCGACGAGCCTTGAGCGGGCAGGTCCAGCATGCGGCGCGTCATCTGCTCGAGCTGGACGCGCAGCGTTTCGCCGTCGATGTCGGCCAGTAGCGGGTGCATGACCGCGACGCTGATCGCGCTCGACAGCATCGCCGCGTGCAATCGCGCCTCGACACCTGCCTCGGTGCCGAGCAGCGCGGCATAAAGGCGTTCGATGAACCGTTGAAATGGTTCGTACTCGGCCTGCAACCGGATGATGACCGGATCGAAGAGGGGCACGCTGAACGCGCCACGACGATCGATCGCCTGCTCGATCATCCGGTCGAGGAGGACCTCGCGCGCTCGCAGCGGATGTCCTTGAGCCTCGGCGGCTTCCAGAGCATCCTCGAGCTTGCTCATCTCCCGCTCGGTAATCGCGATGACGATCTCTTCCTTGGTCTTGAACTGGCGGTACACCGCCGCCTTCGTCACACCCATCGCGTCGGCGATCATCTGCAGCGATGTCCCGCTGACTCCGTGCTCGGAGATCAGCTCCAATGCGGCGTCGAGCACGCGCGTCTGGGCCGCGGTACGCGTGATCGCGCTGAATCTCTGCTCTGCCGTGGCCACATCGACGAGGGTAGCCGAGCATTGACCGCTTGGTTGCCGATCGGCTACCGTCCGAGTAGCCGATCGGCAACTAGCGTTGGGACGGACGATGAGACGAACTGATGGCGAGTTGATCATGCTGTGGGCGTTGCCTGCGATGGTGATCATCTGGGCCTCGGCCTTCTTCCTTTTTCCCGGTTTCCTGCACCCGATGTCGCCGACGATGTCCGCCGAGGAGGTCGCGGGTTTCTACCGCGACGAGACGGCCCGAATCCGGTACAGCATGATCCTGTTCAACTGGTTCGGCGTCGGGCTGATCCCGACTGTCGTCCTGATTGCGATGCAGGTCCGCAAGATGGCACACCGGACGCCGATCCTGTCCTACTGCCTGATCGCGTGCGCCGGCGGGCCGCCGACGCTGTTCCTGATCGCCAACATGTTCTGGCTGCTGGGCTCCTTCCGACCCGAGCGTTCCCCCGAGCTCACACAACTGCTCAACGACCTCGCCTGGGTCACCTTCACGGTGTTGGTGCCCTATCTCATCGCGCAGTGCCTGATTTTGGCACTGGCGATCTACTGGGATCGGCGGGATCAGCCCGTTTTCCGCCGTTGGGTGGCGCACTTCAACCTGCTCATCGCCGTCGCGCTGATGCCGGCGGCCTTCGGTGCGGTGACGTTCGAGGGCCCGTTCGCGTGGGACGGCGTGCTGTCCTTCTGGGTCAAGAACATCGCGATCGCGGTCTGGATCGCAGTGATGGGAATCGTTCTGGCCCAAAACATCCGCCGCCAACGGTCAGAGGTCGCGGTCGCCGCATGAGCTCGAGCACCGAACCGATGGCACCGCCCGAGCCGCCCGGCGAGTCGCGGCTAGCCCGCCTGGTCTGGAACTGCCGCTACCACCCCAAGCGTGAGTTGTGGTTCGCGTGGTGGGTGATGGTGATCTTCTATCAGCTGTACGGCGTGCTGTTCTTCCTCGTCACCCGGGTGCAGCCACCGCCGAGCCCCGACTGGGACACACCTTTGGTGGTGCAGTGGTTCGCCGATCGTCATCTCGGTCTGCTCACGGGGTTCGGCGTCGTGTTCTTGATCTCGGGCATGTGTGCACCGATGAATGCCCTTCTCGCATACTCGATGTGGCGAATGTCGGTGAGCCGCGTGTTCGCCTACTCGTACCTGATCATGTATTCGCTCGCCGCCCTGCCCGGCATGCTGGTAATGGCCATCGCGATGACCGTCGGCGCGTTGCGGCCGGACCGCGACCCCGAACTGATCGTGTGGATGTATGACTTCGCGTTCCTGTCGTTCAGCGGAACGATGGGGGTCTTCCTGGTCGGTTCGGTGGTCTGGCTGGTCGCGATCCTGCTGGACAAGAACAACGTGTTCCCGAAGTGGTTCGCATATCTGGGGCTGTGCAACGCGCTGACCGAAGTCGTCGTCGCGCCGGCCTGGATCTTCCAGCGCGGTGCCTTCGCCTGGAACGGTGCGATCGCGTGGTGGATCAACATGGTCGTGTTCATCCTCTACACCGCGGCGTTCATCATGTTGCTGCGAAAGATGATCGAACGAGAGGACTTCGGGACGGGGCCGCTGCCCGACCTGCCGTCGAAAGGTGTCACCGAACCACCGCAAACCGTGGAGGCGGTTCGATGACCGATCTGGTCGCCGGCGAGTCGAAACGGCTCGACGACAAGCCACAGCGGCGGGTGCCCGGTCAGCCAGACATGTGGTTGTTCGTGCTGTTCGAGGCCATGCTTTTCACCGGCTACTTCTCCGTCTACCTGGCGCTGCGCACGCAGAACGCGGATCTGTTCCTGGAGTCCCAAGCGGATCTCGATCTGCGGATCGGAGTGTTCAACACCATTGTCCTGCTGACCAGTTCGTGGGCGATCGCTCGATGTGTTCGCGCCGCACGCGAGGGCTCCTACCGCTCGGCGATGACGTTCGCCTGGGTGACAGTCGGTCTCGGTGCGACGTTCGTCATCTCGAAGGTGTGCGAATGGATCCTGGAGATCCGGATGGGGAACACGTTCACCAGCGACGAGTTCTTCCAACACTACTTCTTCCTCACGTCGCTGCACTGCATTCACGTACTCATCGGCTTCATCGTGTTGGGCGTGGTCGTGTACCAGTTACGCAGCCCGGCGCGACGCTCGCAGGAACTCGTGGAGACCGGTGCAACATACTGGCACACAGTGGATTTCCTGTGGGTGCTGATCTTCGCGATGCTCTACGTGGTGAGGTGAGCGGTGACCGACGCGTCGAACAAGAGGCTCATGATCGCCTGGGCGGTGCTGACGCTGTTGACGTTGGCCTACGTCTGGATGGACGAAGCGGTCGACCAGAACGGCACGCTGAAGGCCAGCACCGTGGTCACCGTCAGCGCGATTGCCATCGCTCTGATCAAGGTGCGCATCATCTTCCGGGAGTTCATGGAGGTGCGCCACGCCCCGGCCTGGCTGTGCCGCCTCACCGACGGCTGGGTGGTTCTCGTCGCGACCTGCCTGTTGAGCAGCTACTTCATCGGTATGGCGGTCGCCTGACTCCTTCGCGAGCAGACGCAAAACTGCCCAATTTCCGCGTGAAATAGGCAGTTTCGCGTCTGCTCGCGAGGGAGAGGGAAGGTTACACGCGCGCGGAGACCGCGAGACCCGCGCGGTAGCCGAAGACCATGGCCGGGCCGATCG